>JAKAFV010000026.1 GCA_021817915.1 bacterium
CGCTCCTGCTTAGGGTACAGGCGGTTTTGCAATGACAGACTTCAAGGAGGTGGATGATGGCCACCAGTCAAGTGGGCTTGGCGCCGGATTCACATCCCGCGCCCCAGCGTCGCGAGCGGTCCCGCGCGGGCGCAGAGCGACTGGGGCGCGCAAGCGAAGAGCGTCGTCGTCCAGAGCAACCTTCGCGTCTACTGCCACCAATTTACCGTCCTCCATCGTTGCCAAAGGATTTATTTCTACCACCCGCGCATCCTCAGATAGGAAACAACTCCACAGCTCTTTCGCAAACGGCACATCAACCTCAATTTTTTCATCCCGGACATCCAACCAAAATTTCTCAATTCTTTTCTCATCCACATCCTCGATATCCATCCCGCCGGCCTCCGAATAAATCAACACCGGCTGTTTCTTATTTGTATCATAGGTAATCGAAAGATAACTTTCTTTTTTTATTTGGAGCTTCTCCTCTATCAAAACCGACGCTACATATTGACCGCGGATTTTAGTTTCAAAAAGTCCCTGAACAGCCTCTATTACCTCTGATTCTGATTCACAAAAAAAGATGCCATTATTTTTGCCGCGTTTGCCGGAGAGGATCTGCGCCTTCACATAGACTTCCTTTATAGCGAGCCCGCGATACGCTTTGCCGATGTCATCACGACGACTAACCACAACCCCCTTCGGAGTTGCTATTCCATATTTTGCAAAAATCTTTTTTCCTTCCCATTCGTAGAGGTTCATGATAAATTCATTCTAAATTCTAGGCCATATTTCTTAAATCCCTGTTCCTCGTACCAACCGTATAATTCGTCGCGACTACAGGTAAAAATTAATTTATAACAATGATTTTTTCTAGCCTCGTCAATGGCCGCCGCAATCAATTTTCCTCCAATCCCTTGTTTGCGATTATTTGCGCTTACAAACAGATCCTCCATCAATCCAAACGGTTCATCGTGTAACTCATTAAACAGAACATAAAGTCTGACGCGACCGACAACTTTTTCATTTTCCTCAATAGAAATTTTTACGGAAAATCCTTTTTTTTCAACCTCACGCTTTATATCCACATTTTTCATCCTTAAAAATTTTATAAATAATTTTCGCTAATTTTACGCTGTCATGACGAATAAGACTCCTCTTCAAGACATCCCCCTTCTCTCTGATAATTTCTTTTGCATTCACCAAATTTGCTCTCACCACCTTGCGACCACCGCCTAGATCATCCTCAATCGGGCTCTCGCCGTCCTCGGCATATTTTTTTAGGATATCTTCTGGCAGTTTACCCTCATGAACAATTACCAAATCAGGTTTCCGTCCGGCGTATTTAGCAATCTCGCCGACCAGATCGCTCGCTCTCATGCCGGTCGTCTGGCCACACTTGGTCATTAGATTGCTGATAAAAATAAACTTCCCTTTATTTTCCGCGATTGCCTCCGAAATTCCGGAAACAACCAGGCTTGCAAGCGTGGTAGTATACAAATCTCCCGGGCCGGCGATAATATAATCGGCTTCCTCAAGAGCCTTAATGGCGGCGGGATTTGAGGCTACTTCGGGATAAAGCGACAATTTTGTAATCCGGCCAAGTTCGTGCGGAAGTTTCGGTTCATCGATGAGATGCTCCCCTTTCACCTTAGCGCCATTTTCATACTCGGCCACGAGGTGAGTGCTCCCGAGAGTCACCGGAAATACCTTGCCTTTAACCAAAAATAATTTTCGAAGTTTTTCAATCGCTCCGACCTCAGTGCCGGTAATTTCCGTTAGCGCCATCATCATTAGGTTGCCTAAGGTGTGACCGGAAAGGCCGTTGCCCTTATCAAAACGATAAACAAATAAATCACGGAGAGACCCTTCGCCGACCTCTGACAAAGCAATAATCGATTTTCGAAGATCGCTGAGCGGCAAAAGGCCGAACTCGTCGCGGATGACCGCATTGCTTCCGCCATCATCTGCCATCCCCACTACGACGCTAATATCCAAATCATTGTAATTTTTAAGATCACTCAACACGGCTGTTGTCCCGGTCCCCCCGCCGATGACTGCTACATTTATTTTCTTCATACAATATTTTTTCTTCGATTCGCCTCCTCCAACTCTTCTAAAGTATTCACTCCGTACCATTCATCCGGATTCTGAAGGGAAATAATCTGGTAAATTTTTTTCTGGCCACGCGCCATCCTGAGCGCAGTCGGAAGACCATATTCACCAAGCTTTCGCATCGGGGGCATCGTCGGATAATTTTTTTCAAACCAGGCGCGGTCAAAAACAAAAGTTCCAGTGCTAATTTCATTTAATTTTTTTTGTTCTTCCGTTAAATACTCCTTTTCAATAATCTCAACCTCGCCATTCTCGTGGCGAACAATTCTGCCTAATGACACGGGAAATTCCACTTTCGCCGTCAGTAGAGTTAAGACCGCATTTGATTTGAGATGTTCGAAAATTAAATTTTTAAGAGTTTCCGGTTTATAAAAAGCGCTATCGTCGCCACCCATCACCAATACATGCTGAAGATTTTTTGGCAGGGCAACCATACCGGTAAAAGCCGCGTGCGCGGTACCTTTTTGTTCCGACTGCACCGCATACGTCACGCGCCCCCCAAAATGTTCCATGACTTTTTCTTTTTGAAATCCAATCACGAGACAAATTTGCTCCGGCTTAAAGCCGGTTTTTTCTAATGTTTCAACCGTAAAATCCAGTATCGGCCTGGCGCCGATCTCTCGCATTACTTTTGGTATATCTACCGATTTTAAGCGTGTTCCTCGACCGGCAGCCAGAACCACCACGCCAATATTATTCAAATTATTCATAAGCTTATTTTGCGCTATTATAGCCTAGAAATAAAAAAATTGCAATTTGATAAACTGCGCTAAATTCCTGAAGAAAATCACTTTATTTCAAGACTTTTATCGTATTTTGCCTGTTGCGACAGACTAACTAAATGAGCCCGGTGCAAAAATGTTTCCTGAGCTATAGCAGCTTTCGCCATGTCTCCTTCCCAGGCCTCGAGAGCTGAATTTTGAAGAGCCCGACCAAAAGAATAAGTGATGGACCAAGGCATATTTTTGTACTCCGCGATCGCGTTAAGATTTAAACAGGCTTCAGCCTCACTCTGACCGCCGGACAGAAATACAATGCCAGGAACATTCTTTGGCACGACTGCTTTCAAACAACTAATAGTTAGGTTTGCTACCCGCTCTGGAGTCGTTTTCATTCTACTCTCCGCGCCCGGCACGATCATGTTCGGTTTCAAAAGCATAAAACGTAAATCGACCGCTCGCTTTTCCAATACCGAGAACACACCGCGCAAAACTTTCTCAGTAGCCTCAAAACATTGCTCGTCAGAATGGTCACCATTACTCAATACCTCAGGCTCAACGATCGGCACAATCCCTGATTGCTGACAAAGCAAAGCGTAGCTCGCGAACGATTCGGCATTTTTCATAATACAAAGATCGCTCGGCAAATTTTTACCGACCGTAAATACGGCGCGCCATTTTGCAAATCTGACTCCAAGATCAAAATACTCCGACAGACGGTCGGCCAGTCCCTCGAGGCCTTTGGTCGTCATCTCGAGTGGCGAACCGGACATCGCGACCAGCCCCTCATCAACCTTACAGCCGACTACGATATTTTGCGATTGCAAAAGTTCGCGAAGCGGTTTACCGCGACTGTCGGTCTCGCGGAGCGTTTCGTCGTACAAAATAACGCCACTGATATAATCAGAAATTCCTTTGGTGCAAAAAAGGAGTTCTCGATAGGCTTCGCGCATTTCTTCTTCATTTTTTATTTTATATTTTGCAAAGCGTTTCGCAATCGTGCCGACGCTTTCGTCAGCCGCCAAAATCCCCTTGCCGGGGACAAGAAGTTTTTTGATCGTTTCGTTTAATACAAGTCGAACCATATAAGGCTATTATAGCAGATTATAACTATAATTTCTTTGACTCAGTTAGTACCTCTTCAATATTCCCATTATGCACCAAGAAGAAATGCAGTTTGCCTTTGCTTAGGTCAGCCCATTTGTTACCGATCTCAACTTTGTATTCCGTATCTTCGTTGCTTACACGATCTCCACCTTTCCACTCCAAAGCAATAACATTACCTTTTTTGGTATAAGCAATAAAGTCAGGATAAAATTTGTTTTTCTTCCAACCGATAAGATAGAACGGATCTACTTTTTCTCGGTTGCGAATCCAGAAATTAATATTTGGTAAAGTGTCCAAATCAATTCGTTCAACAAAATTAAGTTCTTCTTTGTTTAGCTTATCAACTTTACCGTAATAATTCTTGTTGAATTTTTGAGGCATTTCTTGTCCCAAAATAATTGTTTCGGGATAATTATCAAACGGCTTAACGGTTATCTTTTTAGCAGACAAAGCTTTATCAAATTGTTTTTTACTGTGAGCTTCCAAAACCCCGTCAATTACTTCGCCGAGCTTGTTAAGCAACACATAACGATTAACCGACAATTCAGCCAAAGATTTTTTCTTTAATTGATATTCCAAAGCATTACCAATAAATTTTACTTTGTCGGGTTGATCAAGCAAAGTGTAGCGAAGTTTTTTGTCTAGCCATTGCACCAATTCTTTTTTAGAAAAATTTTTGTCTTTATAGGTTAGCTTCAAGAATTGTTGAGCACCCTTAATCCATTTGTCGGCTTGAATATCAATAATCGCACGACCGTCATTATCATAATGAATTTCAAAATCAAATTCGGCGTTTTGTTTAGCCAATTGAAAATCCTCGCCAATCAATTCTTCAAAGGTTAGTTTGTCGCCATCCAAACTCATCATTGGAATGGCAAAATCTTTTTTAACAAGTCGTTCAACTTCTAATTCGTATTTTTGTTCTTTATCACTAGCGTTCAACAAATCATGTCGGCTATAACCATTACTTTCAAGACCGCCAATAATTTGAGTAGCTGCTTCGTTGAAGTTTTTAGCCGAGGCAAAAATATAGCAACGGTTTAAGTCTTCGTTGGCTTTCTTTTTGGCATAAGGCATACGAATAATACGCCCTATAATCTGTTCTACGGCGATTTTAGCCCCCACATTAGCGACAGACACTAAAACATAGGCAAACGAGCAATCCCAGCCCTCAGCAAGAGCGTTAACGGTAATTATGTAGCGAATTTTACATTTTTTGCTAAATAAATCTACACCTTCAAGATCATTTCGTTCGGATGTCTTAATGGCAATTTCTTCTTCTGAAATTTTAGCCTTAATCAAATAATCTTTTAACTCTTCAACGGTAATTGTGTCGTTAACTTTGCTTTGAGGTTGTGCTTGTAATAATACAATCGGGCGGATGTATTCACTCTTTAATTTTTTTGCTTCTTTTTCCAGTTCATCTCTTTTTTCAATACCTCTTGCGACAGAATCCTGCCATTGGGTGGCACTTTCTAAAACAATCGGAATTTTAACCATTTGTTCTTCTTTTAATTGTGAGGCAGAAATATCCACCAAAATATTACTACCGCTTCGTGGGGTAGCGGTGTATTCGATGATAAAGCAAGGGTTTAAGTCCTTGATAAAATCAATGGAAAGTTGCGTTTGAGTTTTGTGTCCCTCGTCAATAACAATCAATGGATTGCTCATTTTAACAACATTGGCCAAAGAGTTTATAACCGTGCCTTCTTCGTCTTTTTCTAAATTATCGTCATTATGTAAATTTTCAAAATGGCTCAAGAGTGAGCCGTTCTCTTGGTAAACTTTATATTTTGTTTGAATCTTTTTGTCTTTTCTAAAAGCCTCCAAACTGGAAATAATAATACAAAGATTATCATCAACATCTTCTCTGCGAATACGCAAAGCTTCTTCATTGGAAAAAATACGCACACCGTTTTGAAAAGCCTCGTCTAAAACTCGGCGGTGTGGGTCGTTCTTGTCTTTAAATTTCTTAAGCGTTTGGGTTTTAATCGCTTCCGACGGCACAAACCACATCACAATTCCTTTATCCAACTTATTTGCCAAAGCGGTTTTCATTATCTCTTGGGTGGCGTGGCAAGCTACCATTGTTTTACCACCACCTGTTGGGATTTTTACGCAAACAAAAGGAATATCTGTAAAAAAGTCAGGATTATACGGTTTGTTGGTAATACCCATGAAAGCATACTTAGTGCCAACCTTTTGCAGTTCTTTTAAGTATTCTTTTAGGGTATCAATGGCTGATTGTTGATATTTTTTGAGTTCCATAAATTTTTTATACCTTTATCTTATTATCTAACTCATTTATAACATTAAATATTGCATCGAAAGCTTCAGTAATTTTCTCGAAAGTAAAAATATGACTGGTATCTTTATACCTCTCTTTGCCAACTACAATCTCTCTAATAAAATATTCTTTAAAAAACTTTTCTACAATTGGCCAATCCGATTCCTTTATGTACTTGGTATTTTCTTCGAAAAGTTTTTTTATCGACTCAATATACTTCCAACTTCCGTCTATTAATTTAGTTACAAATTCTTGTAAATTATTG
>JAKAFV010000027.1 GCA_021817915.1 bacterium
CCTTCTTCTGCTGGCGGTAGTCGCTCTTGGCGCCGCCTTGTCGCTTACCTCCGGCCGTCGCGTCTAAATATTCTTTTATGCGACAAACTAGTTGATTTATCTGCCCTTCTTTCTGTAAAATCAGTCCAGTATGGCGCGGGTGTAATAGATTTATTTTTTAAAGAAGTTGAAGCGGCGAAAAACGATCCAAATTTTAAATCAACAGAAGAAAAATCGTTTATCGGCAAGGCAGTTGAAGCAGTTAGCAATTTTGTCGCTCAAGCCGGTTCAACGGCAAACAGCGTTATTTCTTCAACAAATAAATTTTTAACCGGAGTTTTTAAGACGGACGGAAATTTCCAACAAGTGGAGCAAATAAGCTTAGACGAAAACAGTAATGAAAATGAAAATATAGATAATGAAAACGTGGCAAAAAAGGAAAATTTGGCGATTGATCAAAAAGCGCGGAAAAAAGAACAGCGGGAGTCTGTAAGAGAAAAAGCAGTTCAAGAAAAACAAATAAACGAAATTGTTTTGGAAAAAGAAGATAATTTTAAAAATGACCGAGATATGGATAAGATAGAGTTGGAAGAGAATCAGGATTTTGAAAATAAAACAGAAAATAGTAATAAGATAGCGCGGGTCGCGCCATTGATGCGGGAATGCTTATTTGATGCGGGAAAAGCGCCGTCTCGCGAAGGAGTTATTATTAACGAAGTTTCGTGGATGGGAAGCTTGAATAGCGCCAGCGATGAATGGATTGAATTGAAAAATATTTCCGGAAACAATATTGATATAAGCAACTGGCAATTAATGGACAAGGGAGAGCAAATAAAAATAAATTTTGCTTCCCTTGAGGGAAGCAAAGTCATAGGGGTTAGCAAATTAATTTTACTTGAACGGACAAATGACGAGTCAGTTCCTAATATAAGGGCGGATTTAATTTACAACGGCAGTCTTTCAAATACGAATGAAGGATTAAGGCTTTTTGACGGGCAGTGCAATTTAATAGATGAAATTTTTGCCAGTCCTGACTGGCCTGCTGGAAACAGCGCAGAGAGAAAAACAATGGAACGCGATGTCGCGGGTTTTAATTGGCACACCTCAAGCGCCGCAAATGGAACGCCTAAAGCTGAAAACTCGGCGTCGTTGGCGACAGCACAGGCAACGCAAACAACCTATTCAGGCGGGGGTGGAAGTTCGAATAGCCAAAATCAGCAAACAGCTTCAATAAAAATTTTAATAAATGAAGTTCAAATTTCTCCAGCAGAAAATAGATTTATAAAACTTTATAATCCTAATGATTCCGCGGTTAATTTAACTGGTTGGTATATTCAGAGGAAGACAAAAACCGGTAATTCGTTTTCTTCTTTGGTCTCAAAAACTTATTTTGAAAATAAAACTATTCAGGCAAGAGGATATTTTACGATTTCCCGTTCATCGCCGGCGGATATCGTTTTAGACAGTCTAACTCTTACGGAATCTAATACCATTCAAATAAAAAATTCTAGCGGTGATATTGTTGATAAAGTTGGTTGGGGCGATTCTAATGATTGCGAGAGTTCTTGTACTTCCGAGCCGGCGGAAAATCAAAGCATTAAAAGAAAATTGCAGAATGGCGCGTCAATAGACACAGATAATAACGCGGGCGATTTTGAGCTGAAAAGTAATCAAACAAGTCAATCAAATCAGGCGCCTAGCGCCTTTTTTAATTATTCGCCAGCCAATCCTCAGGCTTGGCAAGCAGTAAATTTTGACGCCGTTTCTTCAACCGATTCCGACGGGCGAATCGTTTCTTATGAGTGGAGTTTTGGCGATGGCGGGACAGCGATAACTTCAAATTCCACAACAACCCATACTTTTTCCATTTTTGGGAATTATCAGGTTGGTTTGGTTGTTTTTGACGACAAAGGCGCGTCTTCGACTCAAACTACGGCAAATGTCCCCGTTTCTATATCTGGCGCAAACCATGTTGTGATTTCAGAAATTCTTTTTGACGCCGATGGAAGCGACGAAGGAAAAGAATTTGTTGAATTATACAATCCGACAGACGATGAAATAGATTTAGGCAACTATTCTTTGGAAATTTTAAGAAATGGCGCGACTTCGACGGATGTTTTGGCAAGGTTTGGCTCAAAATCGGAAGATAATGTTTTAATAAAAGCAAAGAGTTTTCTTTTAGTCGGATTATATAATTATATTGGAACCGTTAGCGCTGATATTGTCAGGTCGGCATCATTGCCTAACACTTCAAGCACTATTCATTTAATTAACCGCGCTGGCGGGACAGTAGATTCTGTTTTTTATAGTGGCGCAAGCGTTGCGGGCCAAAGCTTAGAAAGAAAAGCTTGGGTAAATAACGCTTGCGCTCTATCGCGACAGAGCGCCGAATTTTCTGGCAACGCTTGCGATAGCAATAACGATAACGATTTTGATGTTCGTGAAAGTCCCAATTCTCAAAATTCTTTAAGCTTGCCTGAGCCGAGAAACGCGCCCACAAAACCGGAAAATTTTAGCCTTCAATACGCAGAAACTAAAATGGAATTAAATTTTGAATGGAGCGAGTCGCGGGATTATTTGGGCGCCACCTCAACTTTGGTTTATAAAATTTTTGATATTAGTAATGCGAGCACGACTTCGCTTGTGGTAGAATCAACATCAACAGCGGCGAAAATTACAATAAGCGAAATTGGCCGTGACTATAATTTTTCAATTCAGGCTTTTGATAAAGATGGTTTTGCTTCGGAAGAGGCGACTTCCTCAATAAATATTTCAAGCTTTCTTTCGGGTTTGTATTTCTATCAAAATAATCAGAATAGCGATGTTTTAATAGACGCGTATTATAGGCAATATCCTTTTGCGCCGGATTTATTTAATAAGGGCAATACATGGAAAGTAGCGGTTTTTTATCTAAATAGCGATGCGAAAAATGATTTAAATAATCTTTCTTGGCAGCCAAACGATTTGAATGATGTTTTGGGATTGAAATATCCTCAGTGCGCTGGCGGGATAGGCGGAAATTCTTTAATTTTGCCTGACGGGCTGAGCAATTGCGGAATGGGGGGCGGCGCGGTAAATGTGTCTTTAAGTTATTCTCAATTGGAAGACAATCATTTTATTATAAAAACAGCAAAATCAATCGGAGAATTAAATCTTAATGGAAATGATTTTATAACAGTAGCTTTTTATTCTGTTTCGTCTATTCCGCCATCTAATCCCTTAAACCCTGAATTTCAATTAGTCGCTATAGACAAAACAAGATATTATTTTGGCGTGGAGCCAGCGCGACAAGCGCCGGTTTTAAGCGGAGAGATTTCTAAAAATTTTGACAATATAAATTCAAAACTAAGTCTTTCTTGGCCAAAAGCTGTAGATGCCGATACATTGGATAATCTTTTGGTTTATGAGATTAAATATAATGATGGTGAATGGGCCTCTGCCGGCAATGTTGCGGGGACTTCAAAATTTGTTTCGCCAGAAGAAAGTTTTTCAATAAGCGTTAGGGTCAAAGACAGTTTTAGCAATTATTCAACAACGACTCTCTCGACGGCCTGGGCCTATCCGCCGATAAATTTCGGTTTTACGCAGGCAACAAGCGGCAGCTGGAGCTTAAATTTCGGGCAAATGAATTGGAATGGCATTAGCGCGGCGAATATTCAAAGTATTACTCCGGCGGAGGACTTAGAATTTAACAAAGTTGTTTTAAGGGTCAAGCATCCGCAAGATACAGGAGCTAGTTTTGATTTAAAGCTTTCAATTTTTGGCGATAATAACGGAAAGCCGAATTTTGGCAATCTTATCTCGGCCTCAACGATTTCGGGTTTGTCGGGCGACCCGCAAAATAGAGATTTAGTATTTAGTTTTTCGCCAAATATCACTTTAAACTCTGGAACAAAATATTGGTTTGTTTTAGAGAATTCAAGCTATACTTTTCATTCATATAACGATTCAACTTCAAATTCGTGGCAAAGCGCGGTTAGCGGAGCAGATGTTTATTCCGGCGGGGAATCGGGGCAGGCGTTTATGAGAATTTCCGGGTCAAACGGAACTTATATAGATGGTTCGGCGGAGATAAGCTCTGCCGCGGATTGGTATATAAAGATCGGTTTAGGAGAATAAAAAAGGCCGCCCGAGATGTCCGTGAGGACTGGGCGGCCGGGGTTTTGCCTTGCGGCGGTGGGAGTGGTAAATGGCTAAGAGTCGAGAGATTTTCCCCTTCGTTGCTCTTCCATTTTCCTGATGCTCTCTACGAGAGTCATCAGGCCAGACGGCATTTTTGAAATGATCGTAACGTCGATGCCGTCATTCTTGCGAGAGGGCACAACGACGATGATGCCGTTTTTCCTGATGCCGATGTTGGGATAATCATGGGGATTCAGTTTTAGTTCGTCTCGGACGGACGAGAAGAATATTTCCTTTACGGTGTCGATATCGCCCCTCAGCGTTAAAATCCGGCGCCTGAATTCTTCGCACTCATTCTCATCGCAAGAAGAACATACTTTCCTGTGCTCCTTGCCGATTTTTTCGCCCATTTCCTGAAGCCAGTTGAGAAGTTTGAAAAGATCGGTAGTTTCTTGCGAGAGTTTTCCCTTCTCTTCTTCCCCCCCCTCTTTTTCGGCGATGTTGGAAAGGCTGAATTTGAAGCTCTTTGGGATTTCCTGCATCATTGCCGCGATTTTTCTGAGCCATTTTGTCATCGGTAAATCTCCTTTCGTTATCTGTTGTTAGTTGTCCGTGTTTAAAATTGCCGCAAAAACTTATTAAATTATCTCCTTTCTTGTCCCATTTATGAGTTATGAGACAGAATTTCTGTGCTGAAATCTGTTTATCACATTTTGCTTTGTTTTGTCAAGTATAGAGTAGATTTCGAAAATAAAAAAGGCCGTTGGTCTGCTTGTGGAAAACAGGACGGCCGGGTGATGGGACGACAGACTGATTTGTCTGTCTAGAATTGTCCGCGCATGTCTGCGACGGTCACGGAGACGCATTTTTCGTGTAATTCCTTTGCGACGTCGGTCGGTTTTTTCTCTCCGCCGTTGTCGCGCGGGACCGGAGGGCAACCGATGCAGGAATACGGACGCGCAAGGGCCTTCACTTCGCTGGGGCTTGTCTGTTCTGCGTTCATGGAAAATCTCCTTTCTCTTCGACATTTATTGTCCGAGTTTATAAAAAATGATTTGTTCGCGTGCTTTAAATAAAATACCATACGCTATTGGTTAGTCAAGGCGTAATTTGACAAAAAAGGAAATTTAATTTACTATCCCTTTGGTACATTTAGAAATGAAAATGGATTGTTATTTTAAATAGACATTAGATATTATATCTGCGAAAGGAGATGAGTTATGGAAAATGGATTAGTCTGTTGTTTTAAGGATAGATGTGGAACAAGCGGTCCAGGTTGCGACGCAGGATTCGCGAACGCTTCAAGTTGCGGGTTTATCGCAATCGTTGAAGCAGAAAAGAAATGGGCCAAAGACTCGTTTCTGGAGATTCTTCGGAAATCTGGAATTATTGTTGTTTCTGACGAAAATCCTCAATACGCCGCCGTAAAAATGGGGGCAAGGCATCTTTTACTGGCTGAAATCGACGCAGTGCTAGATGTCGCGGTTGCTCGATACTGCGAAGAAAGGGCGTTGGAGGCGAAGAAAGTTTCGGGAAAAACAATGCTCGCAGACGAGATGTTAATAGAAGACAGAAAGAAAAAGTCTGTCTATTTTGCAAGATAAGATAAGGAGGTAGGGGTCATGGATAAAAGGTTGGCATGTTGTCTTTTAGCGGGCCGGTGTATAGCGATGTCGAATGCTTGCACACGGGAAGTTCTTCCTAGTTGCGGAGTGCTTGCGGCATATCGAGAAAGTCTTTTACCTGTGCCATTCTGTGTTTCGTCTGTAGGCTGTGAATATAGCCGCTATTGCACGCCGGAATCTGTAAAAAAATTCGGCTGTGCGCAGATTGATGAAGCAGAGTCTAAGGGAATGTCTGTAACAGGTATTCTTATGAGCAAGATCAAAAATGACGGGGGATGGGACATCGAAGGTCCGTGGTTTGACGCTTTGCGTTCTCTCGCTGGCGGTGATGGCCAATTCGAAATAGCTCAAAAGGCCGTACAGGTTAGTATTGTGGCGAAGAAATTCGGCATAAGGGCTAATAACGGCAGAGCCTTAGAAGATCCAAGCTTGTCAGATGATTTCCTTAGCAGGCTCGAACAGGCATAACAGATATCAGGGTTTTTTTATAGCGATAGAGCCCGTTTTCTTGGAGGAGGAAACGGGCTTTAAAATTTGACAAAGATTTTTAGGCAATATAGATTTATGAATAGGAATTTTTAAAAAATAAATATAG
>JAKAFV010000028.1 GCA_021817915.1 bacterium
CCCTAAAAATAATTTGTAGAGTGCGTCGTCGAGCGACACTCCACAAATTCCACAGAAGCACTCCAGCATAATAAATGTGCTTCTGTCGGGCAAAGGGATTCTAATTTCAACCCCCTTATCGTCGGGCAACCCCGACAATTTTTTTATTTCCGAGAGGATTAAATTTATTTTTTCCTCTCTCTCTTCCTTTTGCTGAATTTCTGCAGCATTTATGCGTGCCATGCCGGCACGCCAATTGTAACTCCCGTCGCGGGAGTGGTATAAGGAGTCAAACCCACACTTCGGGCACCCCTCAGAATTTAAATCCCTATCGTGGAACATATTTACCCCACAATAGGGACAGGGATAAAAACTATTTTTCATAGTCTCATCCTCCTTATCGCCCATGCCATAACATGGACGATTAAAAATGCGCTCAAGGCAGCTGCCACTATCGAAAGTGGCCAGCTCCCTGCGACTGGACCATCGCCATAATAACCGACGATGGTCAAAACAACCGAAATAATAAGAGAGGCAGCCTTTAAAATTTTAGGGATTTTCATCTCTCTCCTCCTAACCCCGGCGTTCTAATAGACCGCCCGCGGGTTAAACCAATTTTCGTTAACCGATTTCTCATGATTAACGGCGGGATGGCGCCCGGACAGATTTCAGGTTCTGCCACCTTCAAATTTTCAATGTTCCTTTAATGAGTTTATTATAGCATATTTTATAATCTTTGTCAAGCCAGGCCAGAAGACTGAATTTAGCTTAATTTTAGCCAATATTAAAGCTGAAATTTCATATTTGTTTCCCTTAAGGGAAGCATCGCATTTACGCAACTTGCCAGAAATAATTTATCGCTAATAGACCGCTCTAACGCGTTAGAGCGATTTATTTATTCGCTGTTATGCGATAGCATAACAATAACGCAATGAACATTCGGTAAAAAAAGTTTTTGTTTAAAGACTTTGTGTTATAATATAAACAATGAAAATAAATCCTTATATATTCAGGGGTTATGACTTGCGGGGCGAAGTTGGCAAAGATTTAAACCCCGAAATAGCCGAACATCTCGGCAAAATTTTCGGAACAATGCTTAAGCGCCGCGGCCTTAATAAGGCCGTAATAAGCCGTGATTTCCGCGCCACAAGCCAAGAGTATAGCCAAGCCCTTATAAAAGGCCTTAATTTTACCGGCATAAACACCATAGATATAGGCATGGAACTTATCGGCACTTTTTACTGGGCGCAATATTTTTTAAATATTCCAACGGGAACGTATATCACCGCTTCTCACAATCCGGCGGAATATAACGGTTTTAAATTCGCCATCGGATTTTCGGAAACAATGATTGAAAAAGACATGCAACTCTTGAAAGAAATGTCTGAAAAAGACGATTTTGAAAAAGCGGAAATCCCCGGAATAAACGAGGGAAAAAGTATCCGCAAAGAATATTTCAATGATTTGCTAAAAAGGGTAAAATTCGGCAAAAAATTCAAAATTGTTATTGACCCGTCAAATTCAACCGCGGGAGAAATTGCGCCTGAATTGCTTAAAAAGTTCGGCTATGAAGTCATAGAAAAAAATTGCACGCTTAACCCGTCTTTCCCGCTAGGAACGATAGACCCAACCGAGATGAAAGTCGCCAAGCGCTTAAGCGAAGAAGTCGTAGAAGCAAAAGCCGATATCGGCTTTTCGTTTGACGCCGACGGCGATAGAATAGGAATCGCGGACGAAAAAGGCGGAATAGTATGGAATGATATTTTAGTCGCGATTTTCGCCATGGCAGTTCTAAAAAAACATCCCGGCCAAACAATTATGTATAATTTCCTTTGCTCGAAAGCGGTAGAAGAAACAATTTTAAAAAATGGCGGCCAGCCGTTTATGTGGCGGGTTGGACACTCGGTCTTAAAAGCGAAAAACCGGGAAGTAAAAGCCGCTTTCATAGGCGAACTTTCCGGCCACTTTTTCTTTTCCGCTGATTTTTATAATCACGACGATGGAATTTATTCAATGCTAAGTTTGCTCAACTATCTTTCCGAAACCGGTAAAACGCTTTCGGAAATTGTGTCTTTAATTCCTAAATATATTTCCAGCCCGGAAATTAAAGTCGGCTGTCCGGATAATTTAAAAGTTAAATTAATAGAAAAAATCAGTTTGAAAATTCCGCAAGATTTTCCTCAAGCGAAAATAATAAACAAAGAAATAACTGATGATGGAATTCGCGCGGAGATGAAAAATTCAATGTTTGTCATAAGATATTCTCAAAATGGCCCTTATATTACGGTGAAATTTGAAGCAAAAGAACAAAAAAAATATAACGAACTAAAAAAATACATCAGCGAACTGCTCCATTTCTATGAAGAAATTGATTGGAGCTTCGGAGTTAATATTGAAGACTTGGGTTGAAAAAATCTCTAAATAGCTGTAAGATTACGGCAATGTCCAAGAAAAACCGGCAAAAGAATTTTAAAAACTCCTCAAAAAAACGGTTTGAAGAAAAAAATTTTGAACCGCGCCTCAATTCCGAAACTAAAAAGAGCATTTTAGCTGTTGTTTTTTTAGGCGTCGCGGCGGTTTCAATTTTGGCAAGCTTTAATAACGCGGGCCCTCTCGGAAATTTTTTATACAAAATTTTTGAAAACCTTTTCGGCTGGGGCTACTATTTGTTGCCTCTCACATTTTTTATATTAAGCGGTTTTTTCTTTGCCTCGGAAAATCAAAAAATCCGCTCTATTACTTTTTTGGGAGCCGGGGTTTTTATTTTATCCGGCCTGGGATTAATTGACATCATTTCTCCCGGAAACGGAGGCTTTGTGGGAAACATTGCCGGCGCGGTGGAAATGCCGTTCGGCTATGCCGCTTCCATAATCATCATTGGAGTAATATTAATAGCCTCCTTGCTCGCCACATTTAACTTCCAAATAAAATTCAATCCGTTTAAAAAGAAAGTTGAAGACGAGGAAACCGAAGAAGACGAACAAATTTCAGCCGCCGTTGCCTTAGCCGGCGAACAGCAAAAGCCTGAACCGGAAAAACAAAAAACAAAAGACGAAACAAAAGAAATTGACGCGAAAGAGTTTGAGCAAAAATCATTTTCAAAATCCACCAATCTTAAAACCGAACATTCAAAACTAAAAGCCAAAGGTTATATCGCTCCCCCGTTAGACCTCTTAAGGTCTTCCGTTGAAAAACCGACATCGGGCGATTTGCGGGCAAACGCGAATATTATCAAAAGAACTTTGGAAAGCTTCGGCATTCCGGTTGAAATGGGAGAGATAAACATCGGGCCAAAAATCACCCGTTATACGCTAAAACCTGCCGAAGGCGTAAAACTTTCGCGCATCAGCGCTTTAAACCAAGACTTATCAATGGCATTAGCAGCGCACCCGATAAGAATAGAAGCGCCAATTCCCGGTAAATCGCTTGTGGGAATTGAGGTGCCAAATAAAGCCAGCGCCGTGGTACGGCTCGGGAATTTGATGTCCTACCCCGATTTTTCAGGCTTCGGACCGCTGGGATTTGTTTTAGGAAGGGACGTTAATGGTGAACCGATTTTCTCTGACATTGCCAAGCTCCCCCACTTATTAGTTGCCGGTACTACGGGCAGCGGAAAATCTATTATGATTCATTCGCTTTTAGTTTCTCTTCTTTACCGCAATTCTCCCGAAACCTTACGGCTCATATTGATAGACCCAAAGCGCGTTGAACTTTCGCTTTATCAAGGAATGCCTCATTTGGTAGCGCCCGTCATTACCGAACCGAAAAAAGCCCTTAGCGTTTTCAAATGGGCGATTAATGAAATGGACAGGCGCTATGAAATATTCGTTAAAGCCGGCTCTCGGGATATTCAAAGCTATAATAAGAAAAAACCGGAAGAGCAATTGCCGTACATTTTAATTGCCGTTGATGAAATGGCTGATTTGATGTTTTCTTACGGCCGTGAAGTTGAAGGTTCAATTGTCCGCCTGGCGCAAATGGCAAGGGCGACAGGCATTCACTTGGTGCTTTCAACTCAAAGGCCTTCTGTTGAAGTTATCACCGGCCTCATTAAGGCCAACATCAGCGCCAGAGTCGCGCTTCAATTGCCCAGCCAGATAGATTCACGGACAATTCTTGATTCTGCCGGCGCGGAAAAACTTCTCGGCGGAGGAGATATGCTTTATATTTCTTCCGACTCTTCAAAACCAAGAAGAATTCAAGGCGCTTATATTTCCGAAGAAGAAGTTAAAAAAGTCACTGAATTTATCCGAGAAAATAACGAAGATTTTTGGTTCAAAGAAGACGCGCCGAATTTCGCGGAAAACGGCGAAAATGGAAATGAACCAATAGGCGCGATTTCAATGGAGTCGTTAGACAAATTTTCTTCCGACAACGAAGATGATGACCTATTTGAAGACGCCGTTGAAACAGTCAGGCAAGCAAAAAAAGCTTCCGCTTCCCTTCTCCAGCGACGGCTGAAAGTGGGCTACGCGCGGGCCGCAAGGCTTCTTGATATTATGGAAACAAAAGGTATAATTGGCCCGGGAGACGGCGCGAAGCCGAGAGACGTATATTTAGATGACAATCAATAACGAATTTAAAAGCTTAAAAGAAATTTTTAACGAAGCCTTGGAGCTCCGCAATTTAGACGTGAAAAAACTTTCAGAAATGACCGATATTCCCGTTCATTATCTGTCCGCTCTTTCTTCTGGAGACCCGAGAAAACTTCCCGCAAGTCCTTACGTGCGCGGATATTTATCAAAAATCGCCGATATTTTGAAAATAGACGTTAATTCCCTTTTAGAAGCGTATAAACAAGAAACGTTGCTCTGGCCGGCTAAAAGTTCCGGGCCGGAAGACAAGCTTCCGCCGAACCGCTTTGCCTTAAAAAGCAAACGGAAAATCACCGTTATAGCCGCTGCCGTTGCCGGAGTTTTAGCAATTTTGATTTTTTTAGCTTTCCAATTCAGCGGATTTTTAGGCAATCCTCAAATAGAAATAACAAATCCCGTAGAAAATGAAACTATCGTAGCCAGTCCAACGATTAAACTTGCCGGAATAATAAATCCGCAAGACAAATTGACAATAAACAACGAGGAAATATTGGCGAAAAGCGATGGCAGATTTGAAAAAGATTTTTCACTCCAGCCCGGCCCAAACGCGGTAGAATTTAAAGTTAAAAGATTTTTAGGCAAAGAGGTAATAGTCACCAAAATAATAACCTACCAGCCGGAAACTGTTACGGAATAAGATGCCCAGTAATTCAACTTCAACGATGTTCTTTCGGGTTGTGAGTTAATAATAAAGATATAGAGCATTAAGTTGAATATATTGGCGATTGTCAGAAAAAGTCCAAAAGAACATAACGTAGGCAAAAATTTTCAATAAAACAAAAGATTATTAATTAAAGATATTATTAATAAAACTTCAAAATAAGCATAATTTCACATAAAATTTTTGCCATTTGAAGTTGAATTACTAGGAATGGACGTTTTAATTTTTCAATTTATTAACAAATTCGCGGCCAGATGGTGGCCTCTGGATTGGCTGGGAATTTTTCTCGCCGATTACGCTCCATATTTTTTAGTTTTGCTGGCTTTTTATTTTTTATTTAAAGAAAAAAGCCGCGTAAGGCGGATTTATTTTTTTTCCCTGGCATCGCTTTCAATAATTTTATCCCGGGGAATAATCACCGAACTTATAAGGTTTTTTTATAACCGCCAGCGACCGTTTGAAATTTTCCCCATTCAAACGCTTATAAGCCAAGAATCGGGCGGTTCTTTGCCTTCGGGCCATGCCACTGCTTTTTTTGCCCTATTTTTAGCATTGTATTATTTTGCCAAACAAAACGACCTGCCTCGCGCTGACTCGCAAGTCAAGGCGGGCTGGAATCTAAAACCTGTTTGGTGGTCTTTGGGAATAATTTCAGCAATGGGAATCGCCAGAATTTTTGTAGGAGTCCATTGGATTAGCGATATTTTAGCTGGAGCCGCAATTGGCTTATTAAGCGCGTTTATTATTAAAAAAATTCTACCAAAGCCTAAAAGCGAAACCGACCCGATTAATACTCAGTAAAAAAATAAAATATAAAAACATAAAAATTAAAAATATAAAGCGCTCTATCGTGATAGAGCGCTTTATTTATACTTTTTAACTAAGATTTATAAATTC
>JAKAFV010000029.1 GCA_021817915.1 bacterium
ATTCGGAAAAACCATTTTTAACACCTGCATGATGAGGGTAGCGGTGATATCAGGCGCGACGCCTATCATAACTATTGAAAGATTGCTTAACCCGCCTCCGGAGAAAAGATTAACAAAACCGAATAATTGGCTGGAAGCCAAAAATTCTTTTAATTTTAAAGCGTCAATTGAAGGAATGGGAATTGCCGACAAAACTCTTGTGGCCGCGAGCAAAAGCCCGACTATCAAGATTTTTTTGCGTAAATCGGTGATTTTAAAAAGTTGTACTAATTTATTCATTATTATATTAACTTACTTTGCCTCCGGCTTTTTCTATTTCTTCTTTCAATTTCTTTGAGATTTTAAGACCGCTGATTTCAACGGCTTTTATCGGCTCGTTTCCTTTCTTCTGGCCGATAATTTTTATATTCTTTTCCGATTTGCTTATTAAACCCACGGCGAGCAAAGCCTCCCTGTTAATTATGCCGCTTTTTATTTTTGAGGTCAAAAAGCCCAAATTTAAAACAACCGGCTTTTCTTTTAACGGCTTGAATCTAAAACCGCGGAGCTTGGGCAAGCGCTGGATTAAATCTCTTTCCGCCGGCCTGATTACGTGCCCTGAGCGGGATTTCTGGCCCTTTTGCCCCTTTCCGGAGTAAGTGCCCCTTTTGCCTCCCCTGCCAATACGCTGACTGGATTTAAATTTTGTTTTTGGTTTTACTTCGTGAAGTTGCATTGTTTTAAACTTTTAATTTTTTAAGCGCTTCCATGGCGGCCAAAGCATTAGTCAATTTATTTTTCGTTCTGCCTACGCATTTTGCCGTGGCATCTTTAACTCCCGCCAAAAGCAAACCCACGCGAACAGCTCCTCCAGCTTTAAGTCCATGTCCGTTCTTCGCCGGTTTGACAATAACTCTCGCCGCGCTAAATTTAGCATCCACTTCATGCGAAACCGTTCTGTCTTTCAATAAAATTGTTATCAATCCTTTTTTAGCGTTCAGTTTCGCTTTTTCCACCGCTTGAGCCACGTCCAGGCCCTTGGCTATCCCAACGCCGACTCTTCCCTTTTCATCGCCAATAACAACGGTCGCGCGGAAACGAAATCTCTTGCCTCCCGCGACAACGCGCGTGACACGGCGCATATCCAAAACTTTTTCCTTAAATTCGCTTTTAGGTTTTATTTGTCCTTTATACATAAATTTAAAATTCCAGTCCGCCTTTTCTAGCGGCTTCGGCAACGGCTTGAACACGGCCGTGATAATTATAGCTTCCTCTATCAAAAACAACTTTTTTGATGCCCTTTTCAACCGCTTTCTTGGCGATAAGCTCTCCAAGTTTTTCGGCTAATTCTTTCCCGACTGCTTTTGATTGTTTTTTTAATTCTATAGTTGAAGCGCTTACTAAAGTTTTTCCATTTTCATCGTCTATTATCTGAACATAAGTATAACTATTGCTTCTAAAAACCGAAAAACGGGGACGCTCCAAAGAACCGGACAATCTTGCCCTTGTTCTTTTCTTTCTTCTTTCCTTTATTTCGTTTAAAGCTTTTCTTTTTTTCATACGCTTCGTTTAATCGATGCCAATATACGAATGGATACTAATTATACAAATACATTAGTATTATTAGCATGAATTAGTATATTAGAATCGCATTTTTATTTTGCCGTTCCGGCGACTTTTTTGCCGGCTTTTCTGCGGATTATTTCGTCGCTATACCTGATTCCTTTGCCCTTGTAAGGCTCCGGCTTCTTAAACGCCCGTATTTTTGCCGCCGATTGCCCTACCACGGCCTTATCATAACCAGTAATTTTAATTATATTCTTATCAACGGAAATTTTTATTCCCTGCGGAGGAACAAATTTAACCGGATGGGAAAGGCCCAAATTCAAAACCAGAGTTTCCCCTTCCATGTTTGCTTTGTAGCCGACTCCTTCCAATTTCAAGCTTTTTTCAAATCCCGAAGACAACCCGTTTACGGCGTTATTTGCCAAAGCTCTTGTTGTTCCCCAAAGCGCCTGCGTCAGCCTTAATTTATTTTCCGGGGAAAACACCAATTCTCCGTCTTTTAATTCAACTTTTATATTGCGGGGCACTTCCAATTTTAAATTTCCGTTTGAACTTTTAAAAGCCAAAAAGCCGTCGTCGATTTTAACTTCAACGCTTGCCGGAACGACTATTGGTTTTTTGCCTATTTTTGACATAAATTTAAATTACCAAATTTCAAATAAAAATTCTCCTCCGATTTTCTTCTTCTTCGCTTCTCCGCCGGGCAAAACTCCTTCCGGAGTCGAAACCACGATTAAGCCATAACCCGACTTCACCGGCCTTATATCTTTATAGCCGATATATATTTTACGCGAAGGCTTACTGATAAATTTTATTCCGGCAATTGCCCCGTCATTGTTTTTGTCGTATTTCAGCTGGATGTCAAAAACGCGCTTGGCGCCTTTGCCCTTTTTTTCAAAACCCGAAATATATCCTTTTGCCAAAAGAATTTCCAATATACGCTCGTCCATTTTTGAATACGCCGATTTGGCGATTTCTTTTTTGACGGCTTGGGCGTTTTTAATTTTTGTCAGTAAATCTATATACATTATTATGAACCGATGCCAAACTACGAATTAACGAATCTACGAATAAATATTTTTTATATTTCTTTTAAATATTTGTAGATTCGCATGTATTTGTAGTTTTGAATCGCGTTTTTACCATGACGATTTTGTTATCCCCGGTATTTCCCCCTTGGAAGCCATTTCCCTGAAACAAATTCTGCACAATTCAAAATCTCTCATATAGCCGTGTTTGCGCCCGCATTTAAAGCAGCGCCTGACGATGCGCGTGGGATATTTCGGCTTTTTTTTCGCTCTCGCGATTACTGATTCTTTTGCCATATTAATTACGATTTCTTAAACGGAATTCCAATCGACCTGTATAAATTTATCGCGTCTTCTTTGTTTTTCGCACTACTTACAATACTTATTTCCATGCCGAAGTCAAACTTAGATATTTCTGAATCTATTTCCGGAAAAACAATATGCTCTTTCATCCCTATTGTTAAACCGCCGTTTTTATCAATATTCTTCAAACTGATTCCCTGGAAATCTCGAACGCGCGGCAAGGCGATATTTACCAATTTCGCGACAAAGTCGCGCATTTTTTGGCGTCTTAAAGTGATTTTCAAGCCAACTGTCTGGCCGGCTCTTAATTTAAATCCGGCAATTGATTTGTTTGATTTGCAAATAACCGGCTTTTGCCCGGTTATTAAAGACAAACCGCTTATTATTTCCGGCAAAATCTTGGTTTCAAATTCCTGTTGCTGTGAAAGCCTTCCAACGCCGACATTAACGACAACTTTCTCTATTTTTGGATTTTTTAAATCGTTTTTCTTTATTTTCTTTTCCATACCCAGTGAACTCAACTCGATTGTGATTTATTAGTGTTTAATCAACCACTATCGAATAAATTTAATTTATTTATTAATTATTTTCATATTCCCAGTAACTTAATCCGATAAATCATGATTAAACCTATCGAGTTGAGTTACTGGGCATATTTTTATATATTCGCTCCGCATTTTTTGCAGATTCTTGTTTTCTTCCCTTTGGTTACGGTAAAACCGGTTCTTGTCGCTCTTCCGCAAGCCGGACAAACCAGCATTACATTTGAAACGTTAATCGGCCTTGGAACTAAAACCGTTTCCCCTTTTTCTCCTTGTTTTTTCGGGCGGACGTGTTTTTTGTAAAGATTCAAGCCGTCAATTAAAACCCTTTCCTTTTTAACAAGGACTTTCAGAATTTTTCCGGTTTTGTCTTTATCTTTGCCGGCGATTATTTTTATATTGTCGTCTTTCTTTAATTTCATATATATTTTTACACTATTTCTTCCGCCATTGTCGCTATTTTTTCATAACCCATTTCTTTTATCTCGCGCGGAATCGGGCCGAAAATACGAGTCGCCTTCGGCTCTTTTTTATCAACGATAACTACCGCGTTTTCATCGAAACGGACATATGAACCATCCGGCCTTCTTAACGGATTTCTCTGCCTTACTATTACAGCCCTGACAATATCTTTCTTCTTCAAAGCTTTTCGCGGTTCGGCTTTCTGAACTGAAGCGACAACGATATCCCCTATTGAAGCGTAACGGCGCCTAGTTCCGCCAAGTATCCTAAAGCAACGAACTATTTTCGCTCCGCTATTATCCGCGACTTTTAAAATTGAACGTTCCTGTATCATATTATATTTTTTCAATAATTAACCATCTTTTGTCCTTCGACATCGGCTTTGTCTCTTCAATCACGACTTTATCGCCTTTCTTGTATTCATTTTTTTCGTCGTGGGCTTTAAAATTCTTAGTTACTTTGTAGTACTTAAGGTAGCGCGGATGCTTTTTCAAGCGCGTTATGGCGACTACTCTTGTTTTTTCCATTTTGTCGGAAACTACTATGCCCTGCAAAGTTCTTTTCATGTTTTTATTTATTTAAATTATTTTGGCTTAATGCCGTTAATATTCTGGCAACCGCCTTTTTCGTCTTTTTGATTTCTTTTATGTCTTTTACTTTCCCCTGGCTTAAATCAAATTTGAATTTTCTTAATTTTTCGCGGTAATCAATCAAGTCCTTGTTAAGGGCTTCTATCGGCTTTATTTTTACTTGTTGAAATTCTTTGTCTTTCATTGCGTTTTTGAAATTATTCTGGTTTTAACCGGCAATTTATAACCGGCTCTTTTTAGCGCCTGTTTTGATTCCGCTTCCGGCAATCCGTCAAGCTCAAAAAGCATCCTGCCGGCTTTAACCGGAAAAACATAGTATTCCACCGCTCCTTTTCCTCCGCCCATTGTGACTTCGGGCGGACGCTTGGTTATCGGCTTATCGGGGAAAATTCTTATCCAAATCTTTCCGCCTCTCTTGGTAAAATTGCTTATAGTCTTTCTCGCCGCTTCTATCTGGCGGGAATTAACCCAGCTGTTCTCCAATGATTGCAATCCAAAAGAACCGTAAGACACTTTTGTCCCGCGAGTCTCAACCTTTCTGGTCTTTGAGCGTCCTTTCTGCCATTTTCTATGTTTTACTTTTTTAGGCATTAACATACCCAGTGAACTCAACTCGATTGTGATTTTTGTTTAATCAACAACTGTTGAATTAATTTAATTATCTATTAATTATTTTATTATTCCCAGTAGCTTAATCCGATAAATCATGATTAAATCTATCGAGTTGAGTTACTGGGCATAATTATTTTTGAAATACGTCTCCTTTATATATCCAAACCTTTATTCCGATTGCTCCGAAAGTCGTTCTGGCGGTTGCCGTGCCAAAATCAATATTCGCCCTTAATGTCTGAAGCGGAAGCTTTCCTTTTTCTAAATGCTGGTCTCTGGCGATTTCGGCTCCGTCTAATCTTCCTTTTAACAATATCTTCGCGCCCTGAACGTCTCTGTTTTGCATTACCTGGTCCAAATATTTTTTAATAGTCCGGCGGGAAGGAATTCTTTTTTCCAAATCCCAGGCGATATTTTGTGCGGTAACATTAGCCGAAACATCCTGCCGTTTCAACTCTTCTATATTTAAATTCAAATAAATTACGCCGTCATTTTTTCTTTCTTTTCTGACCTTCCTTAATTTGCCCTCCAATAACTTTGTTAAATCTTCGACGCCTTTTCCGCCGCGTCCGATAATAATTCCCGGGCGCGAAGCCTTAATTGTTATCCTGTAATTTTCTCCGGCTTTTTCTATTAAAATATTATCTATGCCGGCATTGCCGATTTTTTCGTTTATTATTTCCCTAATTAAAATGTCTTCTTCGAGCGAAGCGCCGAATTTATTTCTTTTCGGGAACCAATTTCCCGACCAGCCCCTGATAATACCCGTCCTTAATGAATTTGGCCTAATTTTATTTCCCATACCCAGTGAACTCAACTCGATTGTGATTTATTAGTGTTTAATCAACCACTACCGAATAAATTTAATTTATTTATTAATTATTTTCATATTCCCAGTAACTTAATCCGATAAATCATGATTAAAC
>JAKAFV010000030.1 GCA_021817915.1 bacterium
TGGCCCGTACTGTCTTCTTTTGCTTGCGCGCTTGGCAAAAACCCTTTATTTTCAAACGGCAAATCTATTCCGGTTTTTTCTTCAAGCCCGAATTTTTGCCAATACTCTCTTAAACGTTCAATTCCAAGCCCTTCAATTTTCACCGAACCGTCAATTAAAGAGCGTTCGTTGTCCGGGAATCCCCCGCCAAGCGCGTAAAAATAAACGTTCGAAGAACGCGCCAGGGCCGAATACATATTTACCCAGCCGTGCGCCTTCCAATCAAGAAAACGCGATGGCTTGTCCGGAAAATAAGGATTGGGGATTTCTATGTAACCTCGGGAAAAAATCTGCCTGTCAGGGCTGATAATATTTTCTTTAAGCGCCGCGTAAGCCACCAAGGGCTTTATTGTGGAACCGGGAGAATAAACTCCTGAAATAGCGCGGTTAAAAAGAGGCTTTAACGGGTCAATTAAATCGCTTGAAGTAATTTTATTATTATCAAAACTTGGCAAATTAATTAAAGCCAAAACTTCGCCGTTTTGAGGATTTAAGGCAACGCCGACTCCGGCCGAACTGCCTAAACCAGCCAGCGTAGCCTTAAGCTGGCTATAAAAATAATTTTGCAAATCCGCGTCTATATTTAAATAAATCCGGTCTCCGGAAATTTGTTCTTTTAAGATTTTACTATCAACAACTTCCCCTTTGGCGTTTTTATAATTTATTATTTCTCCATTTTCTCCCTGAAGATAATTATTATAGTACGCCTCTATTCCGCTTTTGCCGATAACATCATTAAAAGAAACAGAGGAATCTCCGCTTAAATCATTTTTATCGGCTGAACCCGTATAGCCTAAAACATGCGCGAACGCGCCGGCTTCGGAATATTCCCTTTTAAAATCGTCTTCCGCCTCTATCGCCGGCGAATTAAGATTTTTTATTTCAATTATTTGATCAACGTTTAATTGCCTGGCAATCGTTAAAGAATTTTGCTTTTCCAAATTAACGTCTTTTAAGAGGCTTTCTATTTGCCCGGCCGGCAAATTAAGAATTTTATTCAAATCATCAATTATTTTATCTCTTGAACCGGGATTCTTAAAAAATTCAACAAGATTTAAATTTACCCTGAATGAAGGCGCATTTTCAACCAAAGGTTTGCCATTACGGTCAAAGATTATTCCTCTTTGCGCCCGGACAATTTTTACGGTTCCCGCGTTCGCCGAAGCGCGCTGAGAATAAAAATTATTCTGCCAAACGCCGATGAAAAACATTCTGCCCAAAACAACCGCCATTATGACGGCGAAAAAAATCGCCACCATTTTGAAAGCCTTTTGAGAAATCGGCGATTCTAAAACCGCCAAGCCCCCGGCCAAATCGTCAAGAACGGCTTCTTCAAAAAATAAGTCTTTTTTCATAAAACCGATGCTAAACTACAAATTACACGAATCTACAAATGATACCGATGTCAAACTACGAATAAGTTGAATCTACGACTACGTATTTGTAGATTCGCATGCTTTCGTAGTTTTGTATCGCGATATTAAAATTGTTTTATAAACCTTAAGTCTCCTGAATTAAACAATCTAATATCGGGAATTTTATACTTAATCATAGCCAAACGGTTTAATCCAAAACCGAAAGCGAATCCCTGGGTTTTATACGGGTCGTAGCCCACGGCGCGGAAAACTTCCGGATGTACCATGCCGGCGCCGGCAACTTCCAATTCCTTGTTCTGCCACTTCATATAAACATCAACTCCCGGCTCAACAAACGGATAATAATTCGGCCTGAAATCAAATTCCACGCCCTCGCCGAAAAGCCTAGTTAAAAATTTCTCTATTATAAATTTGAAATTCGCCAAAGAAACGTCTTCTCCCACCATTAACCCTTCAACCTGGCCAAAGGTCGTTTCATGCGAAGCATCGGTGGCTTCGTATCTGAAAGTCCTGCCCGGCACGATAATCTGGAATGGCGGCTGGTGCGTTTGCATATAGTGAATTTGCATCGGCGAAGTGTGAGTCCTAAGCAGTTTGCGCTCTTTATCCGGTGTTTTCAGCCCTAAACCCGATTTGCCTTGCGAATCGGGTCGGGCGAACAATCCGCCAACGGATTGTTTTAGCCAAAATGTGTCCCAGGCGTCCCTTGCCGGGTGGTCTTTGGGAATATTCAAAGCGTCAAAATTATAATAATCAGTTTCAACTTCCGGGCCTTCAACAACGGAAAAATTCATTGAAAGAAAAATGTCGCGGATTTCTTTTTCTATTTTATTCAAAGGATGAATGTGCCCGCCATGAATTTTTTTGCCCGGCTTGGTAATGTCAATTTTAGATTGAAGCTTAAAACTTGAAGCTTGGAACTCTTTCATTTTCTCAGCTACTAATTCTTCAACTTCTTTTTTTAATTTTTGCGCCAAGGGGCCGATTATCCGGCGTTCTTCAATCGCCAAATCTTTAAGCGAACGCAAAATTTGCGTTAATTCGCCTTTCCGGCCAAGAAATTTTGTTTCCAAATTTTCCAATTCCTTGGAATCTTTCGCTTTTTCAGCCATTTCCAAGGCAAGTTTTTTAATTTCTTCAATTTTTTCTTTCATGGTGCCGACGGCAGGAATCGAACCTGCGACGTTCGCTTTATGAGGGCGACGTTCTACCACTGAACTACGTCGGCCGCCTATCCAATTATATTTGTTGCGGGGGTCGGAATTGCACCGACGACCTTCAGGTTATGGGCCTGACGACCTACTACTGGTCCACCCCGCGATATTTTCAACCATTTTAGTAATTATATTCACATTCCTTAATAAATCAACTATTATTATAAAAATATGAATATCGCTATTTTAGGCTTCGGCCGTGAAGGCCAATCTACTCTAAAATTCCTTAAAAAATCTTCGCTGTATAAAAACGCGCGGATTTCTATTCTGGATAAAAAAACGGACAAGAGTTATCTAAAAAAACTCTCAAATTTTGACCTTGTTTTTCGCACTCCAGGCATCCCCTACAATCTGCCGGAAATCCAAAAAGCGGTAAAAAATGGAGTTAAATTTTCCAGCGCCACTCAATTGTTTTTTGAACAATTGCGCGGACAAACGCAGACTAAACGCGGAATTACGCGGAAAAATATCAAAATAATCGGCATTACCGGCACCAAGGGCAAAGGCACAACATCAACTCTGCTTTATAAAATACTCAAAGCTTGCGGAAAACCCCGAAGCAGAGCAAGCTCGCTACGGGGCAGGAATGTTTTGCTTGCCGGAAACATCGGCAAATCTCCGCTTGAACTGATCCCAAAGCTTAAAAAAAATTCCATAGTTATTTTGGAATTATCCAGCTTTCAGCTCCAAGATTTAAAAACGTCGCCCGATATAGCGGTTGTTTTAAATATTTTTCCCGACCATATGGACAGCCATAAAAACTTTTCGGAATATTTAAATGCCAAAGCCAGCATCGCCAAATTCCAGAAAAAATCCGATAAATTTTTTTACGACGCAACCAATAAGTACAGCAAATTAATCTCCAAAAAAAGCAAAGGCAAAAAAATCCCTGTCCAATATAACGACATCGCAAGTCGTAAATTTTTAAACTACCCAGCTTGCGATGTCAAACATCTAATTGGAATGCCGGGCGAACACAATCTGAAAAATGCCGCCATGGCCGCGGCAATTGCCTTATCTCTCGGTTGTCCGAAAGAAAAAGTCGCCAAGATAATTAAAAACTTTAAGGGCAACGAACACCGATTAGAACTAACTAGAACCATCCGCATAAATCAGTTGTATCCGCATAAATCCGCGTCTATAAGTTTTTATAACGATTCCGCCTCAACAAACCCACAGACAACAATAGCTGCAATAAATGCCTTCAAAGAACCCAAAATTGTAATTATGGGAGGAAAAGACAAGGAATTAGATTATGAACCGCTAGCTAAAACAATAAAAAAATCAAACACTAAATTAA
This sequence comes from bacterium, assembly GCA_021817915.1. Taxonomy (GTDB): domain Bacteria; phylum Patescibacteriota; class Minisyncoccia; order UBA6257; family UBA9933; genus QYPD01. The sequence continues at coordinate 3,930 of JAKAFV010000030.1, forward strand.
TTATCCTTTTCGGTGAAAATAAAAATAAAATCGCCAAAGCAATTTCAGGAATTAAGAATAATGAATTAAGAATTATGGAAGTTAAAAATTTAAATTCCGCCGTCAATCTCGCCTACAAAACCGCCAAATCTCTAATTAACCAATTCCCTAATTTCCCAATTATCATTCTGTTTTCTCCAGCCGCCGCCAGCTTTGATATGTTTAAAGACTATGCCGATAGAGGCAAAAAATTCAAGGAGTTGGTTAAAAAGTTGAAATAAATTCAAATAGAATGTAAAATATGCCTTATGCGGGCGTAGTTCAGCCTGGTTTAGAATGCTCCCCTGTCACGGGAGAGATCACGGGTTCAAATCCCGTCGCCCGCGCGTAAAAACCAAATGATAAAAAATTCCTACGACATATTAAAAGAACGAGGCTTTGTGAATCAATCAACCGACGAAGCGGGCATTAAACAATTGCTTTCAAAACAAAAGGTTAATTTTTACATCGGCTTTGACCCGACCGCTTCAAGCCTGCATGTTGGCAGTTTAGTCGGATTAATGGCGGCGGCGCATCTTCAAAATCAAGGGCACAAGCCGATTATTCTGGTAGGCGGAGGCACAGGGCTTGTTGGCGACCCGAGCGGAAAAGACAAAGCGCGTCCAATAATGAACCGCCAAGAAATAAACAAAAACGCCCTAGCGTTAAAAAAACAAATTTCAAAAATCATAAATTTTAAAGACAACAGGGCGGTTCTGGCGAATAATGCCGACTGGCTTACAAAGCTTAATTACATTGAATTTCTCCGCGACTTCGGAACGCATTTCAGCGTTAACCGCCTGCTCAATTCCGAATCAGTGAAAATCCGCCTTGAAAAAGGCCTGTCGTTTTTGGAATTTAATTATCAGCTTTTACAAGCTTATGATTTCTGGCATTTATTTAAAACAAAAAATTGCGTTCTCCAGCTTGGGGGCTCGGACCAATGGGGTAACATTGTCGCGGGCGTAGAACTTGTCAGACGCTTGGAAGAAAAAGAAGCTTACGGGATCACAATCCCCTTAATAACCACCAGTGACGGCAAAAAAATGGGCAAAACCGAAAAAGGCGCCGTATGGCTGGATGCCAAATTAACTTCGCCTTACGAATATTACCAATTCTGGATAAACACCGATGATGCCGACACTATAAAATTTTTGCTGCTTTTCACATTTTTGCCGGTTGAAGAAATAGAAAAACTGAAAAAATTAAAAGGTTCTGAAATAAAAAAAGCTAAAGAAATTTTAGCTTTTGAAGCAACCAAAATTCTTCACGGCGAAAAGGAAGCGAAAAAAGCCGCCGATGCCTCAGCCGCGCTTTTTGGAAATGAGAATAAAAAAGCCGGTTCCGTTCCGACAATTGCAATAAATAAAAATGAATTTAGGCAAGGAATCCCCGCTTCAAAACTTTTTGTATTGGCGGGTTTGGCAAAATCATCTGGCGAAGCGCAAAGATTGATAAAACAGGGCGGCGGATATTTAAACGAAAAGAGATTGGATAATTCCAATCTCTTGATAACCGAAAGCGATTTTGAAAACGGCGAAATTATGCTCCGCGCCGGAAAGAAAAAATATCAAAAGATAACCTTACGATAAACACAATTCCTGGCAGGCGTTTTTGTACATCTTAATAATAACTTCGGCTTCATTTAAAGCGACTGAAAATTCCGGTTCAGAAACGATCCGGTCTTTTAATCTATGGGCCTCTTTAATTTCCTCAACGCTAATGTTAAAAAAACGCGTGTGGTCGGCGGATTCAAGGCGCTCATCAAAAGTCTTGCCATTGTAACCGGCAATCTTAAGCGT
>JAKAFV010000031.1 GCA_021817915.1 bacterium
TGCTTAAATCAATCTGCTCATAAGAATTGTCGGTGAAATTATCCTTTATTTCAACTTCATTTTTCTTAGCGGTAAAATGACTGATTTCTTTGTGTCCCTGTTTAAAAATAGCGGCAAGCGGACAACCGTTGAATTTTTCAATATTATTGTTTATCAGTTCAAGTTCATTTTCTTTTTTGCATTAATGGTCTTAGTTTCTTTTATTGATATCGATTATCATGCTATCCCGGTATATTTATGCGTGACCGGAATTATTTTTGGCCTTATCTTTAATTATTATCACGGGGTCATAATCAGAATGTTTTGTAATTAACCCCTTCCCCCTGGAACCAGAAAGCCAAAAGGCTAAAACATTGGGGTCATTTTTAAATTCTTGAAGCAACTTTTTAAATTTTTCGTCCGCTCTTTTCGACGCCATAAACTTATTTTCCTCTTTTGTTATTCCCTACTTTTCTGCGCTCCATTCTTGACGCTAAATTCTGCTGCCGCGGAATTTGCTTGCCCATTTTAACCGGCTTTTTCTTCCCAAAATCCCGGGCCAGCTTTTTCTCAAGCATTCTTTTTGTCTCTGTTATTTTCCCCATGCCTATCATTCTACCACATTTCTATCTAAATTTCTCTTCAAAATTCTTCCCAAATTTCTCTCCCAAACCCACTCCCAATTGTTTCATAAAATCTATGCTATAGCATACGATTTATACAACAATTTTTAACCGATTTTTAAATCAAAAATTAAAAGGGGCGCAGCTTCACAGCCAACACCCCCATGCCCGCGCCAGTTAAAGACGCTTAACCTATACCAAGAAACGGCGCCGCGCGGAGAAAGAAAACGAGCAGAATGACTAATGTCGCTACCGCCGTCGCGACATTAACAGCGGACCTCGCCTCCATCGGCACGATATGATTCACTATGAACCACCTGCTCAGCCAGGTAAGAATCAGGTAGTGAACTGTGATGGCGGCAATCCTGTTAAAAAATTCCGCAGGACTTTCCATAAACCCTCCTCTCCGGCTCCGCGAGCCCGTTTTATTATTTAAACAAAGTGCGAAAAAAACATAACACTTTTAATTACTATCGTCAATTTCTATGCAATATCCCCCGCCCAAACCCCAAAGCCTAGTTTAACCAATAATACGCCATGGCGTATTATTGGTTAAATTGAAATTTTATTAATTTATTAAATTAAAAATAAAAATGGCGGCTCATGATAGGAACATCATGGCCGCCTTCTTGCCCATAGAAAGACTTTGTAGAAACATCGGGAGGGCTATCAGAAGAATCTCTTGTAGAAAAGACCGTACAGCTTGGCGATCTCCATGCTCAGCCTCAGCGCGTCGGCCGCCAGCAGAATCTTCTGCCGCATGGACTTGGGCTTAATTTCATCCCTTTCCATGAATTCGCAGAATTCGACGAAACACTTTTGGTTGCCGATGTACTTTCTTACCAGCTTACCGTGGAAGTACTCCTTCCGCTGGCTGTGCTCATCCTTGATCGCGGAAGACACCATCCTCGTCAGCTTGTAGAACTCTTTGCCGCACAGCGTGAAGGCCACCTTTGTCCATTGACGAAGACCGTCGGCTACAACCTGGAATTTCTCGTCACCGTACTGAACGTGATACACATTTGTGAATTCCTGCTGTAAATCCGCAATCACTTCACCAATCGCAACCAATCGCCTCTTTGTCTCCATACCATTTTTCTCCCTTCTGTTTAGTTTTTTGTGCCATAAGTGCTGGGGGTACGATACCCCAAATCATATAAAAAGTCAATTATTCGCGCTCCCATCGGGATTCGAACCCGAGTTACCAGGATGAAAACCTGGCGTCCTAGACCAGACTAGACGATAGGAGCAACCTATCAAAAATCCTAAATTCTAATTTCTAAATCCCAAATAATATCAAAATCCCAATGTTTTAAATTCTAAACGTTTTGTATTTTAATAATTGGAATTTGTTTAGAATTTAGATATTAGTGCTTAGAATTTAAACATACCTATCCGCCACATTTGTCGCGGCATAACTTTCCGGCTTTATGCGGGGCTCAAAATCATACGCCCGCACCATGCCCACCACCTCCTGAATTATTGTTTTTGTCGGGCCTTTTTCGCCCACATCAACATGGATTTCAAAATCAAATTCCGGCACATCTTTTATTTTTTTCAGACTTTCCAAAATTTCTTTGGCGGCATCAAGCGAAAGCAAAACTTCCTGGATTATCCTGTCGCGCAAAGTGTGAAATTTTTTCAATTCCGCTCTTCTCCAAAAATATCTTCCGCCGTTGCCGACTCTATGAACCACAACTGCCGTCACAAAATCGGTATTTTCAACCGCGTGCCCCTCAGAATCGCTGCCGATAAAAATTTTATACCGGCGGGTTTTGTCTTCGGTCATAAATTTAACAACCGCCCCCGCCACTTCCGAAGCGGTTAATTTTAGCCCCATTGAATTATTAAAACATGAATCCATTTGAATTTAAGATATGTTTTTTAGACAATTTTGTCAATTTTGATATAATTTCTCGATGGAACAAAAACTCGCAATTTTAATTGACGCCAATTCTTTAATTCACCGATGCTTTCACGCCCTGCCGCCCTTTACCGGACCCGGGGGAGTGCCCACAGGCGCGCTTTATGGCGTTTCAAATATATTATTAAAAGTTTTGCGCGAGCAAAAACCCGATTACATTGCCGCTTTTTTTGACCGGCCCGAGCCGACGCTGAGAAAAGAACTTTTTGACGATTATAAAATTCACCGGCCAAAAGCTCCCGACGAATTAATTTCACAACTTATCGAAGCCCACAACTTATTTGCCGCCTTTGGCGTGAAAACCTATGAAGCGCCGGGCTACGAAGCCGACGATTTAATAGGCGTGGGCGCAAAACAATTAAAACTTATTGACGGCATGAAGGTTAAAATATTAACCAGTGATTCCGATATTCTTCAGGTGGTTGAAGGCCAAAAAATAGTAGTTGAAACGCCCCAAAAAGGCATAAGTGAGATGAAAATTTACGGAAGCGAGGAAGTTAAAGAAAAGTATGAGGGCTTAAACCCCAATCAAATCCCCGATTATAAGGGCTTGGTAGGCGATGCTTCCGACAATATTCCGGGTGTGCAGGGTATCGGCCCCAAAACCGCCATGCCGTTAATCCAAAAATACGGCACTTTGGAAAATTTTCTGGAAAAAGGGGTTGGTGAAAAAGTTTATCAAAAAATTTACGAGCAAAAAGACCAAGCGATTCTTTCAAAAAGCCTTGCCACGATAAATTACGAAGCGCCGCTTGAAATAGAAAATATTGAGGAAATAAAATTCGGCAATTTGCCGAAAGAAAGCGTGCTAGCTTATTTTGAAAAATTCGGCTTTAAGAGTTTAATAAAAAGAATTTCCGAAAACGGCAGTTTAGGATTTTAAATGCCGTCTTCTGTTTGTTGTTTGTCGTCTGTAGTTTGTTGTTTGTCGCTTGTCGCGGGTTTTATAATTATATATCTTTCTTTTCCTTCTCCCACACTCTCGGTTAAAACATCGGGCCTTGAAGCAAGCTCTATGTGTATCAACCGGCGCTCATAGCCGTTCATCGCTGGTAAAGAAACTTCCTGATTCATGGTTGCCGCTTTTCTGGCGGCCGCTCTCGCGAGTTCTAAAATTATATTATCGCGTTCTTTGCGATAATTATTTACATCTATAAAAGTCGCGCCGTATTCGTCGCCCTCTTTTTTATCTTTGTCTGAAATAAGCCTAAAGACGCAATTCAGCCCCGAAACGAAATTTGGAAGCAATTTTTTAAAATATTCCCCCTCATTAACAAAAACCGAAAACCGCCCGTTTTCAGAATCGTAGTTCGCGGAAAAATCTCCAAAACCCATCATCTCTAGCGCCTTTTTTAAAATTTCTAATTCTTTTTCTTTGTCCATTTTATATGTTCATTAATTTAATCCTCTTATTTATTATTATTTGCTGAACAACTGAAAACGCGGAGGTTGTCACCCAATAAAGCGCGACCGCCGACGGCAAATTAAAAAAATACAAAAACACAAACGTTAAAATCGGCCCCATAAATACCATTTGTTTGCCTAATCTTTCGGCTATATCAGGCTCGCCCGAAGTTTTGCTTGTTTTAGGCAATGCCAATTTCCCCTGATAATACTGGACAATTGCCGCTATAGCAACTATTAAAAGATTTTTCTGGCTCAAATCAACAATTCCTAAAAATAAATTATTAATCGGCCCGTTCAAGGAAATTGTCGATAAGCCGTCAAGAAAAACCTTATAAAGCGCGATTAAAATTGGCAACTGGATAAGAAGTAATAAAATTCCGGAAAATGGATTTACCTTGTGCTCTTTATATAAATCCAAAAGCGCCCGAGTCTGTTTTTCTTTGTCGTCTTTGTGGTTTTTTTGAATTTCTTTTATTTTTGGCGAGAGGCGCTGCATGATTGCCTGGTCTTTCGCGCCTTTATAGAATAACGGAAACAAAACAAATCTGATAATAATTGTTAAAATAATAATCGCGACTCCCAAATCATGAAAAGAAAAATTTTGGTACAAAAAAACCAATGACTTTAAAAGCGGATCGTAAAGAAATTTGTTAAAAAGGTTTATCATATTTTTTTCAGAATTATCGGCAGGGATTCCATTATTTTTTCCTCGGGCAGATTGGCGGCAGATGGCGAAATAGAAATTAAAACATCTTTCCCGGGGATTTCACAGAGCTTAGAAACGCGGATTGTTTCAAAAACTTTTCTTCTTATCCTATTCCGCTTAACCGCGCCCCTAAAAACCTTCGCGCTCACCAGAACTCCGAACCTGGAAAAGGCTTTTCCGTTTTCTTTCTTTCTCGCCATAAAAAAATCACCCCTAATGGCAATCGTTTTTGATTTTTTGTCCTTCATCCATTCTTGGATTGGAAGACGAAAAACTTTTTGCAGCATTATAGCGCTATTCTTTTCCTTTTCTTCTGGATTCTTCTTTTAATAACCTTTCTCCCCGACGTCGTTTTCGACCTCTTTAAGAATCCATGGGTCCTTGCCCTCTTTTTCTTTTTCGGCTGATATGTCCTTTTAGGCATAAATTAAATATAAAACATAAAACTTTAAAAATCAAATTTGCGTTGAAAAGTTGTCCACAAGTAATCAACACATTAAGAACATTAGCGGCATTTGACTTGTCCCCGGATTTAAATAAGATTAAAAAATAATTTAACGGAAAAAATTTATGGATCTCAATAAAACTTGGCAATCTGTTTTAGCGGGATTGGAACTTCAAATTTCCAGGCCGAATTTTCTCACGTGGCTTAAAAACAGCCGCTTTGTTAAAAAAGAGGAAGACGGCAGAGCGATTGTCGGGTTTATGAATAACTTCGCGAAAGAGTGGGTTGAAAATAAATACAATAAATTAATTTTAGAATCCCTCAGGGAGTTTGATGACACGATAAAAAAAGTTGAATATATAGTTATCTCTGAAAATAAAAATTTTCCAGAAATAAAAACCGGCGAAGAGAAAAAATATTCTTCGCACCAGCAAGATACTTTGCCGGAATTTAAAATTGACCCCGAAACAAATCTTCATCCCCGCTACACGATGAGTTCGTTTGTTGTCGGCTCTTCAAATGAGCTGGCCTTCGCGGCAACCTCGGCCATAGTTAAAAATGTCGG
>JAKAFV010000032.1 GCA_021817915.1 bacterium
AAACCCATAAAAATAAATTTGTCTGTGGGAAATCCCGAAACGCTTAAAGCCGCAATCAACGCCGAAGGCCCGGGCAAGGGAATAATTTGGACATCGGGCAAACGTGAAACTATAAGTTCGACAAGCTGATTTCCCGGGTCTGAAATTCCAGGAGTTCCGGCATCGGTCACCAGCGCCAATTTTTTACCTTTTTCAAGTTGTTCAAGTATGTAATCGGTTTTTGCCACTTTGCTGTGCTGAAAATAGCTGACTAAAGGCTTTGAAATCTCATATTTTTGTAAAAGTTTTATGGTCTGCCGGCTATCTTCGCAAAGGATAAAATCAGCCTCTTTCAAGGTTTCAAGGGCTCGCAAAGTGATATCTTTAAGATTCCCTATTGGCGTCGCGACGATATATAAAACTCCCATGGAGTTAGTATATAGTATCTAGAATCTGGTATCTAGTATTTAAGAAAAAAACCTTTTTGTTGCAATAAACTTGCTTGTTTGTTAAAATGACAAAATGAAGAAAATAAATATAAAAAAGATAAACATAAAAAAAATAATTAAAATATGCTTTTCCGTTGTTGTTCTCGCTGTTTTGATCGGCGGGGCTTTTTATTATGGTTATGAGCGGGGAAAAGAAAACCCGCAAATTAATATTGTCCGCGGAGTGGTTAATCTTGAAAACGGCAATTCTGAAGCGGTTGATTTTTCGCTTTTTTGGGACGCTTGGAAAGTGCTTGAAAATAAATATGTCGGCGCGCAAAAGTTAGACAATCAAAATTTAGTTTATGGCGCCATTTCGGGGTTGGTTGATTCGCTTGGAGACGAAAATTCCGTTTTCTTTTCTCCAACCGATGCCAAAAAATTCAATCAGGATATTTCGGGCCAATTTTATGGAATAGGCGCCCAGCTTGATATAAAAGACGGGCAATTGATGATAGTCGCTCCGCTTAAAGATTCTCCCGCTGAAAGAGCTGGCCTTAAAGCCGGAGACAAAATAATGAAAGTTAATGATAAAGACACATACGGGATGATTGTAGAGGAAGCGGTTAAATTGATAAGGGGGGAGCAAGGGACAACGGTTAAGCTGGCGATTTCAAGAGACAGTTTTAGCGAACCTAAAGAATTTTTAATAATTCGCGACATCATAAGAGTCCCGACTATTGATTCAAAAATGATAGGCGATGTCGCTTATATCCACTTGTATAATTTTTACGAGCAATCGCCGTTTATGTTTTATCAAGCGGCAATTGAAATGGCGTTAAAAAATCCAAAAGGATTAATTTTAGATTTAAGGGATAATCCGGGCGGATATTTAGACGCAGCAGTCAATTTGGCGGGCTGGTTTTTGAAAAGCGATTCTGTTGTGGTAACCGAAGAATTCGGCTCTGGCGAAATACAAACTTACACTTCATACGGCAACAGTTTGTTTAAAGATTTGCCGGTTGTCATTCTTATAAACGGCGGTTCGGCTTCGGCCTCGGAAATTTTAGCGGGCGCGCTTAAAGACCTTAAAGGCGTTAAATTGATTGGCGAAAAGAGCTTTGGCAAGGGAACGGTTCAACAGCTGGAAACGCTTAAAGACGGTTCAATGGTTAAAATTACGGTTGCGCATTGGCGCATGCCTGGCGGAGAATTAATAGACAAAAACGGCATAAATCCGGATTTTGAAGTTAAAATAAGCGAAGAAGATTTAACAGCCGACCGCGACCCGCAATTAGACAAAGCGGTTGAGGTTATAAAAGGTGAAATAAGCAAAATGCCTTCAAATTTGATTCCGATATTGAACATAAATCTTTAAAATGAATCCCACACATAATTTATACCGATAAAAAGTTTATATGTGGGTTAAAATAATTAAAATTGCGCATTCAAGAATGGATTAATAATTCTTTGATTGTGTGAGTTATGTGTGGGATGAAAGTCATTTTTCTTAAAGACGTAAAAAATGTTGGTAAAAAATTTGACGTGAAAAATGTGAGCGATGGCTACGCTAGGAATTTTTTGTTCCCGCAAAACTTGGCAAAAATCGCTACCGAAGAAGCAGTAATAAATCTTGAAGCGCAAAAAATGGCAATAGCTAAAGAGGAAGAAGAAACCAAAAGTGAATTAATAACTTTAGCGAAAAATCTTGAAAATAAAGAATTTGAATTTAAAATTAAAACGGGAGACAAGGGCGAAGTTTTCGGTTCTATAACGAAAAACGATATTGAAAAATCAATCGCTGTTCCGGGCGATATTGAAATACTTTTAGACAAACCAATAAAAAAACTCGGCGAGCGCCGAGTTGAAGTTAATCTTGGAAAAGGAATAAGGGCGGAAATTAGAGTATTGGTGGTTAGTGAATTAGTTAATTAGTGAAATCAAAATACAAACTATCTAATTCTCTAATTATCCAATAACCGACACTACTTTGGCGGTTCTTTTTCTGCCGTCGAACTTTGTTTTTGTTTTTGAGGCGAATTTAACAGCGCCCGCTTTTAAAGCGTATAAAGTGTCGTCTTTTCCCGTACCTACGTTTAAACCTGCCAAATATTTTGTTCCTCTTTGGCGGATTAAAACCTCGCCGGCTTTAACCATTTGGTTGTCTTGTCTTTTGACGCCCAATCTTTGGGAAGCCGATTCTCTGCCTAATTTAGTTGAACCTCCAGACTTTGTATGTGCCATATTTTTATAAATCCTAATATCTAATATCTAAATAAATCCTAAATATAAAATTCAAAACGTTTAGGATTTAGATATTAGAGCTTGGAATTTGCCTAAATTGTAGTACAATTTAGGGTGTTATGTCAACTTCAAAACTAATTTTTGATATTGAAACCGTGGGCGCGGATTTTGATTCTTTTGACGAGACCAGCAAGGAATTACTTACCCGCTGGATTAAGAGAGAATCGGAAAACGACGAAGAATACCGGTCAGCTCTGAAAAATCTTAAAGAAGAGCTTGGTTTTTCGCCTCTGACTGCGGAGATAGTTGCCATCGGCACGCTTGATTACGAGAAAAATCAGGGCGGAATTTATTTTCAGGCGCCGGGAGAAAATATCGGCGATTTCACGGAGGAGGGAATTAAATTCAAGCAAATGACTGAAAAAGAGATGCTTGAGTATTTTTGGAAAGAAATCGCGCCGAAATACAATGAATTTGTTTCTTTTAACGGTCGGCAGTTTGACGGCCCGTTTATGATGATTCGTTCGGCTTATCACGGAATCCGGCCGACAAAAAATTTATCCGAGAGCCGGTATTTTTATCAGCAAAGGACTTGCGTTCACACCGACTTGGCGGACCAGTTAAGCTTTCAGGGAAATTTAAGAAAAAAGGGGAGCCTTCATATGTGGAGCCGGCTTTTCGGCATAAAAAGTCCGAAAGAGGACGGCGTGAGCGGAGACGACGTCGCTAAAATGTTTAAAGAAAAAAAATATGCCGAAATCGCGAAATACAACGCGGGAGATTTAAGGGCAACGAGAGAGTTGTACGAGAAATGGGTTAGCTACCTTAATTTATAAATCCTAAATTCTAATTTCTAAATCCTGAATAATATCAAAATCTTAATGTTTTAAATTCTAAACGTTTTGAATTTTATATTTCGGTAATTAAAATTTATTTAGAATTTAGATATTAGTTATTGGAATTTATATGCTAATTTATCTCAAAAATTGGCTCATAGAATATAGGAGGGATATTATAATCTTCCTCCTAGTTTTTTTAATGTGTTCAATAAGTTTCGGCCTGGGCTATTTGGTAAATCGGGAATTTAACCACGCGCCGATTGTTATTGAAAAGTGTTCTTGACGCGTACAATAGGGCGTACAATAACGTATATAAATATATTACAAAATAACACATATAACAAAAAATTGACGATCGTCAATGTTTTGTTATACTTCATTTTACGCCAGTTGATTTGACGAATTAATTAAAATATTGTATATTTAAATTAATAAATGGACGTTAAGTCTTTAATAAGGAGGGTGATGTTATGATAAACAAAATCTCTCTTGAAAAACGGTTGCCATTTTTTGTGGCAGTCGCGGGCATTCTATTCTTAAATAGGGTGCAAGAATTTTTCAAAACGCGAGCTGTATTGCTCTGGGCAATCGCCGGCACTATTCTCATCGCCGTCGAAAATACACTAATTTATTTCTTTATTCTGTGAAAGAAAGGAGGAGGATAAATTGGAAAAACTTTCCCTTAAAGAAATTCTGAAAAAAATTGCGGGGAGTGTCTCTGTGGATTTTGACCCAAAGACTAAAAAGGTCAAAGTCATCATAGAGATAAAAACAAAACCGCAAAAAAGAAAAAAGCGTAAATAAAAAGAAGCCTAAGAAACTTCAAAAAAGGCCCGCAGAGTAAAATCTGTCGGGCTTTTTCATTAGATTAAAGTTAAAAAATCAAAAATCAAAATGACAATTTAAAATTAAAAATGAGTAAAATTTTAACATTATAAAAACTTTATTATTTTACATTGTCATTTTCCATTTTGATATTTACATTTTAAATTATTGGAGATATCCCGCTTGCTTTAATAAGTACTCGTTTTCCCATTCCCATAGCCTTTTCGCGCCCAAGAACGCTTTGTAATCGTCTTTCCAGTAGGGGAATTCTTTAAGTTCTACTTCGCCTTTCGGCTCGGACCAAATATGCTGGCAAGCTTTGGCTTTGACAGTGTAAGGAGTTTTTATTTTTTGCCTCCCGCCTTTCTCGCGCATCGTGGCTCCGCAGTTCAAACATTTTCTTCCCTGGTCTATTCTTAAAATCCAACGGCTTTGGAGATTTTTAAACTGGTTTTCAAGCGCCGCCATATAAGCGCTGGTTTGAAGATTGTAATCGCGGTAAATTGCCTGCGAAGTTTTAATGTCTAAAACTCCAAATTTGCCGTCTATCAGCGCCAAAGCGTCTAATGTGCCGGCATAGCGGTCGTCTAAATTAACGACTTGTTTTTCAACAAATTCCGGATCAACTTGGATGTTTGTTTTGTTTAAAAATTCAATAAAGGCCTCAACCGCCGGTTTGATAATTTGATCAACTTCTGGTTTTCCTCCGACGAGAATTTTTTCAACCGCTTCGTGAAGCAATGTGCCTTCGCTGGCGGATTGTTTTTTTATTACTGGGCCTTCGTTAAAACTGCCTAGGTCGCCGTAAAAACGGTAAAGCGCCGGCTTGGCCTTAATCTCCACAATTTTAGTGACTCGCGGATACCAAACACCGTCAATTTCATAACCTGAGAGATTTTTAAAGTTTTCAATATTGTTGTAATACATAAAAATAAAATTCTAAGCACTAAATACTAAATTCTAAATAAATCCTAAATATAAAATTCAAAACGTTTAGGATTTAGATATTAGAGTTTGGAATTTAGTTTATCAGTTTATCGGTCATTTTGTAAATGTCTCCGGCGCCCATCATTATTATATTAGCCTTAAGGTTTAAGGTATAAGACTTAAGAATATTTTCTAGAACTTTTTTGAGGTTTTTTTGCTGGGAAGAGGGGAGATAGGCGATAATTTTCAATTTACAATTTTCAATTTTCGAAATACGTTTTTCGATAGTTTCCGCTAGCTTCTGGGAAATATTTTGCGACAGATTGGCGGATTCTTCTCTG
>JAKAFV010000033.1 GCA_021817915.1 bacterium
GGCTTCTTTGTCTCCGGCAAAAGTTGTTTCGGTCGAAATTTTGCCAAGGCGTGAAGCGCGGGTAATGGTGCCCGAAGACCAATTAAGCCTTGCCATAGGCAAGGGCGGCCAGAACGTTCGGCTGGCGGCCAAGCTTACCGGCTGGAAAATAGACGTCCGTTCAGATTCCCGGCCCGATATTGTCCAGTTCGACCCTCAGAAATTGAGCGTTGAAGGGCAAGCAGGGGAAGAAAAAAAAGAAGAAGAATAAAAAATCGTATATAAATTTTCAATTTACAATTATCAATCAATTATCAATAAAAAATTTTCAAACATTTGAAAATTGAAAATTGATACTTGAAAATTATTATAATGAGTATTTATTATTACACGCTTATTCCGGTCGCTGCGGCAATTTTGTACAGCGCTTATATTATTTTTTGGCTGAAAAAACAGCCGGAGGGAGACGCGAAAATGAAAGAAATTTCCGGCGCTATCCGCACCGCCGCGATGGCTTATTTTAAAAGGCAATACAAAACAATCGCGATAGTCGCCGTTATCTTGGCGATAGCGCTTTATTTTGCTTTTGGATTGCTTTCGGTTGTCGGTTTCTTTATCGGCGCCATTGGTTCGGCTTTAGCCGGATTTATCGGTTTGCTCGTCACCGTGAGGGCTAATGTAAAAACAACGGAAGCGGCAAAAAAAGATTTAAAATCGGCGCTGTTAGTCGCTTTTAGGGCGGGTTCGGTAACCGGTTTTTTGGTTGTCGCGCTTTCGCTTTTGGCCGTAGTTTCGTTTTTTCAATTTACTGGAGATTTGGAAGTTTTGGTTTCGCTGGGTTTCGGCGCGAGCTTAATTTCCATTTTCGCCAGGCTTGGCGGAGGAATTTTTACCAAAGCCGCCGACGTGGGCGCGGATTTGGTTGGCAAGGTTGAAGCGGGGATTCCCGAAGACGACCCGAGAAATCCGGCGGTTATCGCCGATAACGCGGGAGACATGATAGGCGACCAGTCGGGAATGGCGGCGGACTTGTTTGAAACTTACGCGGTTACCCTGATAGCGGCGATGCTTTTGGGCGCTGTGACCATGGCAAATGGAACGGGAATTTACTTCCCGATGGCATTGGCAGGAAGCGCGATAATCGCTTCGGTTATCGGCAGTTTCTTTGTCCGTTTGGGCAAGAGCCAAAAAATTATGCCGGCGCTTTATAAAGGCATAATTGCCTCCACCGTTCTTTCGGCGATTTCATTCTATTTTGTTTCGCAAGCTTATTTTGGAGACGGTTATATGAATTATTATTTGAGCGCGCTGGTTGGTTTGGCGGTTATGCTGTTAATGGTTTTCATTACTGATTACTACACCTCGAAGAGTTTCAGGCCTGTTAAAGCAATTGCCGAATCTTCAAAATCAGGGCATGGAACGAATATTATTATGGGGCTCGCGGTTGGAATGGAATCAACGTTCTTGCCGATTGTCGTGATAGCGGCGGGAATATTAATGAGTTTTTATTTGGTTGGAATTTACGGAGTGGCGCTTGCCGCTTTGGCAATGCTTTCGGTAGCGGGAATGATTATCGCGGTTGATTCTTTCGGTCCGATTACCGATACCGCCGGCGGAATCGCGGAAATGACCAATCAGCCGAAAGAAGTAAGGCATATCACCGATGCTTTGGACGCTGTCGGTAATACCACAAAAGCGGTTACTAAGGGCTATGCCATAGCTTCAGCAGGCTTAGCGGCCTTGGTTCTTTTTGCCAGTTATTCGGAAGAATTGTCATCTGTTATAAAAGGAGTCACTTTCCAGCTTAACGACCCGATGGTAATAATCGGGCTTATTGCGGGCGCGGCGATTCCGTATTTGTTCGCTTCGTTTGCTATGCGCTCGGTTGGAAAAGCCGCGGGAACGGTTGTTGAAGAAGTCCGCAGGCAGTTTAGAGAAATAAAAGGAATTATGGAGGGCACGGCAAAGCCGGATTACGGCGCGGCAGTGGATATTGTCACGAAAGCGGCGCTTAAAGAAATGATAATTCCGGCGCTTTTGCCGATAGCCGCGGTTTTGCTTGTCGGATTCGTACTTGGCGGAAAAGCTTTGGGAGGGTTATTGATAGGCTCAATAGTTTCCGGATTGTTTTTGGCGATTTCAATGACTTCTGGCGGAGCCGCGTGGGATAATGCCAAAAAATACATTGAAGACGGAAATTTCGGAGGCAAGGGTTCTGACGCGCATAAAGCGGCGGTTACCGGAGACACGGTAGGCGATCCTTATAAAGACACTGCCGGTCCGGCGATTAATCCATTGATTAAAGTAATAAACATAGTTGCTCTCCTGATTGTGAAATTCCTTAAATAGTGTAAAATTGTAATATTAATCTACGAACGCATGCGAATGCTACGAATAATACGAATTCGTATTCATTTGTATCATTAGTAAAATTCGTATATTGGCATTATTCTCATGGAAAATAACGAATATTTAATTCCGACAGTCATAGAGAAAACAAATTCAGGCGAGCGCGCCTATGATATTTATTCGCGGCTTCTTAAGGAGCGAATAATCTTAATCGGCGGGCCAATAAGTGACGGGATGGCGAATGCTATTATTGCCCAGCTTCTTTTTTTGGAGCACGAAGACCCCAAAAAAGACATTAAAGTATATATCAACAGCCCGGGCGGTTCGGTGACCGCGGGTCTTGCGATTTACGATACGATGCAGGTTATTAAGCCTGATGTATCAACCATTTGCATCGGCATCGCTGCTTCAATGGGCGCGGTGTTATTGGCGGCGGGCAAAAAAGGCAAGAGATTTACTCTGCCAAATTCCGAAATGCTCATTCACCAGGTAATGGGCGGAAGCGAAGGAATGGCGCCGGCGATTGAAATTGAAATTACGGCAAAGCACATCATTAAAATAAAAGACAGGCTTAATGTGATTCTCGCTAAGCATACCGGCCAGTCTCTTTCTAGGATAGAAAAAGATACCGACCGCGACTATTGGCTTACCGCGGCGGAGGCCAAAGAATACGGCTTAGTTGATGAGATAATAAAGGCTAAGAAATAATTTCAATCCGAAAATAATAATCCGAATCTACGAACAAATCCGAATAACCGCGAAATATTAGTAGTTATTCGAAAATTCGGATGAATTTGTAGGTTGGTATTGCTTTAAATGAAAATTGCTTTTTTCGAAATTGAAAATTGGGAAGCGGATTATATCCGGAAAAATTTTCAATTTCCAATTTCCAATTTCCAACCGGAGTTTTACGAGGGAAAGCTTGACAAGGATAATCTTCCTCAAGAGAGAGACTTTGAAATTATCTCGGTTTTTGTGGGTTCAAGCGTGAGCGGGGAAGTGATTAACGCCTTTCCTAGCCTTAAATTAATAACAACGCGTTCAACGGGCTTTGACCATATTGATTTGAAAACCGCGAAAGAAAAAAATATTTCCGTGGCTTATGTGCCGGGCTATGGCGATAATACCGTTGCCGAATTCGCTTTTGGCTTGATTCTGACTTTAAGCCGGAAAATTTATGAAGCCGCGGACCGCTTGAAAGAAACCTGCAGTTTTTCGCTGGAGGGATTGCGTGGTTTTGATTTGGCAGGCAAAACAATCGGAGTTGTGGGAACGGGCAGGATTGGCCGGCATGTGATAAAAATCGCCAAGGGATTTGAAATGAACATTGTGGCCTCGGACGTTAAGCCGGATGAAAATTTCGCCAAAGAAGCCGGGTTTAAATATATTCCGTTTGAAGAATTATTGGCGGTTTCAGATGTTATTTCGCTTCATGTGCCGAATGTCGCGTCAACCAACCATCTGATAAATTCCCAAAATATAAATAAAATAAAAAAAGGCGCGATTTTGATAAATACTTCGCGCGGGGCAGTGGTTGAAACCGCGGTACTAATTAAAGCTTTAAATGACGGAATTTTGGGCGGAGCCGGGCTTGATGTCTTAGAAGAAGAGGGCGCGATTTCGGATGAAAAACAGCTGGTTTTATACGGCCATCCCGAAGAGCATAATTTAAAAACAGTAATTCAAAATCATGTTTTGATAGATATGAAAAATGTTATTGTTACTCCGCATAACGCTTTTAACACCAGCGAGGCGTTGCGAAGAATTTTGAATAATGACCTGGAGAATATAAAATCTTTTTCGGAAAAGGGGGTTCCAACGCATAAAATCTCCGCATAAAATCGCCAAAACCTCGCTTATGCCGGCTTGATTTCTTGCTTAATTAAGGCATAACAAACTATTGACGATCGACAATAGTTTGTTATATTATTCTATTTGTGATTTTTGCGGTTTTGCAAATTTGTATTTTTATAATTTCGCGGTTTATCTTAAAGGTCTATTATATTAATTCTAAGTTTAATATATAAAATGAATAATAAAAAAGTTATCATTTCTCTTATTTTTATCGCGTTAATCGGCGGATTTTTCGGGTCGCTTGTTTCAAGCCAGCCAGCTCGGGCTAATTTTTTTGGCGATTTATATAATCAATATTTAAAGCCTTTAACAGTCCCTTTTTCGAGTCTAACAACGCCCTTTAACGTTTCGCCTTCAAGCCAAGCGCCGCAACTTTACGCGCCTACAAACGATTATGAGCAAGCCGTAGTTAAGGCAATAGAGCAAGTTTCGCCCGCGGTTATTTCAATAACAATTTCCAAAAATTTGCCGGTAATTGAACAATGCCCTTATAATCCTTTCGCTGATTTGCCGTCTGAATTTCAGCAATTTTTTGGCGACCAGGGAACGCAATTTTATCAGCAATGCCAAAAAGGAACTAAGCTTCAAGAAATCGGAGGCGGTTCGGGATTTATTGTTTCGTCCGATGGTTTGATTGTCACCAATAAGCACGTGGTATATGACAAAAAAGCTTCATACACGGTTTTAACAAATGACGGCAAAAAATATGACGCTGCGGTTTTGGCCAGAGATCCGAATCGCGACATCGCCGTTATAAAAATTCCGGCGGTTGATTTACCGGTTGTGAGCTTGGGAGATTCTGACGGTTTGAAATTAGGGCAGACAGCTATTGCTATAGGCAATGCGTTGGGTGAGTTCAGAAATACTGTTTCAATGGGCGTTATTTCCGGTTTATCGCGTAATGTCACGGCTTCGGGTTCCGGCGTTGGGACGGAAAAACTTGAAGGATTATTGCAGACAGATGCCGCAATAAATGAAGGCAATTCCGGCGGGCCACTTTTAAATCTTAGGGGCGAAGTAATCGGCGTGAATGTCGCTATGGTTTCGGGCGCTCAAAGCATAGGCTTTTCTATTCCGATAAACCAGGTTAAAAAAGCCATAGAATCGGTTAAAAGCACGGGAAGAATAATTTCTCCTTATTTAGGAGTGCGCTATTTGATTATAAATTCCGATTTGGCGAAAAAGGAAAAGCTATCAGTTGAAAACGGAGTTTTGGTGCGCGGAAGTTCCAGCGGACCGGCAGTCCTTAAAAATTCGCCCGCTGAAAAAGCCGGAATAAAAGCGGAAGACATAATTACTGAAG
>JAKAFV010000034.1 GCA_021817915.1 bacterium
CCGAAGACTTTCGTCGTGTTAATGTCTGGCGATGGCAGAGAGGAAGTGGCGCGCATCGGCATTGCAGCAGGCGCGGATAAGATTTTCTTCAAGCCTGTTCGGCTTGAAAGCATCGAAAAGGCGGTCCTCGAAGCAATCAGTGCTTCAAAGGGTTAGTTCTAAGGGGTGTTTCGTAATGCAATTTATTTTGTTTGCGGAACGCCCCATTTTTTTCTTATTTTTTTTGACCCCACATATAATTTATTATGTGCGGGATTGACAAAATTCACTCCAAGAATACAATAATGAAATTAAAGGTCAAATAAACAATCCGAAAATTACGCATTCGAATAATCCGAACAAATCCGAAAAATATATAAAAACATCTTTCGGATACTTTTGTAGATTCGGATGAATTCGTAGTTTGGGATCGCATTAAGCGAAGCGTATGAATATAAAACCGCTTTCAAATCATATCTTTCTAGAAGCTCTAGGAGAAGAAAAAACAACCAAGTCGGGCATTGTTTTGCCCGAAACTTCGGAAAAAGAAAAGCCGGTAAAAGGCAAAGTTTTTGCAGCTGGTCCGGGCAAGCTTAACGATAAAGGCGAAAGAGTCGCTATGTCGGTAAAAGTCGGCGACATAGTGCTTTTCAAAAAATACGGCCCTGACGAAATAGAAATTGAAGGCAAAAAATATTTGGTCGGAGACGAAGAAGATATACTCGCCGTCATAGAATGACGGCGCAAATCCTAAGCACTAAATTCTAAATCCTAAACGTAAAAGTTTTGAATTTAAAATTTTACAGTTTGGAATTTATTTAGTATTTAGATATTAGAATTTAGGATTTATAAAATTATGGCTAAACAAATTTTATTTAACGAAGAAGCGCGTTCCGCGCTTAAAAAGGGAATAGACAAATTAGCTGAAGCGGTTCGGATGACTTTGGGCCCGCGCGGCAGAGCGGTTGTCATAGAAAAGGGCTATGGCGCTCCGCAAGTGACTTTGGACGGCGTAACCGTTGCCAAAGAAATAGAGCTTGAAAATAAATACGAAAATCTCGGCGCCGATTTTATCAAGCAGGCTGCCGAAAAAACAAACGATAACGTTGGCGATGGCACAACCACTTCGGTTGTTTTAGCTCACGCCATGATAGACGAGGGCGAACGCTTAATCCGCGAAAAAGGCTTTAATGTTATTCAGCTGGCGGAAGAACTTAAAAAAGTCAGCATCGCGGTAGTTAAATCGCTTGAAGGCCAGAAAGAAACAATCAATGATAATAAAAAAATTCAAGAAGTTGCCACCTTGTCCGCCAAAGACGCGGAGATAGGGAAGCTTATCGCCGAGGTAATGGAGAAGGTCAAAAAAGAAGGCGTGGTTACAATTGACGATTCAAATACAATCGGCAATTCATATGAAATCGTTGAAGGTTTGCAATTTGACCGCGGCTACACCTCGCCGTATATGATGACAGACCCGCAAAGGATGGAAGCGGCGTTGGAAGACCCATATGTTTTAGTAACAGATAAAAAGATTTCGGCGATAAGCGAACTTTTGCCTTTACTGGAAAAGCTTATCCAATCGGGCAAAAAAGAATTGGTGATAGTTGCCGAAGAAGTTGAAGGCGAAGCGCTTACAACTTTAATATTAAACAAGCTACGCGGAATTTTTAGCGTTTTGGCGGTTAAGGCCCCGGGCTTTGGCGACAGGAAAAAAGAAATGCTTGAAGATATCGCGGTTGTCACGGGCGCGAATTTGGTTTCGGATGAATTGGGCAAAAAGCTTGAAAATGTTGAAATCGCCGATTTGGGTCACGCCCACAGGGTTGTTTCCACGAAAGATAATACCACGATTGTCGGCGGAAAAGGGGAAAAAGAAAAAATAGAAGACAGAATAAGCCAATTAAAAGCGCAGATTAAAAAAGTTGATTCGGAATTTGATAAAGACAAGCTTCAGGAACGGCTTGGAAAGCTGGCGGGCGGAGTCGCCGTCATTAAAGTTGGCGCGCCTTCGGAATCGGCCCAAAAAGAATTAAAGCAAAGAGTTGAAGACGCGGTTGCCGCGACCAGAGCCGCCATGGAAGAGGGAATCGTGCCGGGAGGCGGAGTGGCATTGCTTAATGTTTATTTGGTCAGGAAAAATTTCGAGAAAAATGAAACGCCGACTTCAATAGCCGCCGCGCAGATTTTAAAGCGCGCGCTTGAAGCGCCGTTTTCCGCGATTGTTTTAAACAGCGGGGAATCGCCGAACGCGATTATTAAAGATTTAGAAAATAAAAAAGGAACGGGCGAAGAAAATGCTTGGCTGGGCTTTAACGCTTTAACCAACCAGAACGGAGTGAATCTTAAAGAAGCCGGTATTATAGACCCGTTGAAAGTTGTTAAAACGGCGTTTATAAACGCAATTTCGGTTGCCGCCAATTATCTTACTGTTGGCGCCGCCATTACCGACTTGCCTGAGAAAAAAGACAAAGAAGAGCACAATCATGGAGGCGGGATGATGGGAGGGGAGTACTAGAATCTAATATCTAGAATATTAAATCAAAAGGCTTCGCGTTTATTGCGGAGCTTTTTATTATTAAAATAAATAATAATAAATAAATTACACTAATAAATTTTATGAAAATTTCCAAAAAACAAGATATAACAAACTATTGACGATCGTCAATAGTTTGTTATGCTTTTTTCTTTTTTCGCTTTTTGATTTATGGGTAAAATTGTGCTATTATTTACCCGAAAATAAAATAAAAGGTCGCAAATTTAATTTAATTATTTAAACAAAATGTCTAAATCAAAAATGATATGGATAGGAGCGGTCGTTGTTATTGTGTTGATTTTGGGATATAGCTGGACGACTTATAACAGCTTGGTTACGACAAATGAAAACGTTGATAACCAGTGGGCGCAGGTTGAAACGCAGTATCAAAGGCGGTTGGACCTTATTCCAAATCTCGTTAATTCCGTAAAGGGAATAATGAGCCAGGAACAAACAGTTTTTGGCGCTATTGCCGACGCGCGCACCCGTTACGCGGGAGCGATAACCGTTAATGACAAGGCAATCGCGGCAAGCCAAGTTGAAAGCGCTTTCGGCAGGCTTTTGGCGGTAATGGAAAATTATCCCGAGCTTAAATCCGCTGAAAACGTCCAGACTTTAATGGCGCAATTGGAAGGCACGGAAAACAGAGTGAGCGTTGAAAGAAAGAGATTCAACGACATGGTCAGGGACTTCAATCTTATGACTAAGCGTTTCCCGAGCAGTGTTATAGCGTCAATGTTCGGATTCTCCGAAAAAGCTTATTTTGAATCCGCTCCCGGCGCAGAGAACGCTCCGGCTGTGGAATTTTAGTTTTTTATAGCCGTCGGCTTAGTTCTTGAAAACACGCTATCAAATTTCCCACCGTGAAATTTGCGCTCGCTCTCGGTTTCGCTCGTCTCGCTTTGCGAGACACCATGGCCGCTCAACCTGCGAGACGGTTTTCTCAAACAAAGCCGACGGCTTCACGGTGTAATTTATCCGAGAGTAGAACGTTGGCGGGAAAATATCCGTCTGTTAAAGAAAAATGCTTAAAAAACTTTCAATTCCTTTCTTATTTTTATTTGTTTTGGCAACGGCTTTGCCGGTTGCTGTTTTTGCTTATGTTAATCCGGGAAATCCGACAGGATTTGTGAATGATTTCGCCGGAGTTTTAAGCGCTGAACAAAAACAGCAGTTAGAACAAAAACTTTCCGGTTTTGAAAAAAGCACAGGCAACGAAATTTCAATAGCGGTTATTAAAACTTTAGACGGCGATACGGTTGAAAATTTTGCCGTAAAACTTTTTGGAGATTGGAAAGCGGGAAAGAAAAATAAAGATAACGGCGTTTTGGTTTTAGTGGCAATAGAAGATAGGGAGATGCGTATTGAGGTTGGATATGGACTTGAAGGAGTTTTGACAGACGCGCAAAGTTCATGGATTGTAAATAATCAAATGGCGCCGGCTTTTAAAAATAATGATTTTTACGGCGGATTGAACGCGGCAACGGATAAAATTATTTCGGCAATCGGCGGAGAAGTTATCCCAGTAGAGGAACCCAAAATGCCGGTTTCCGATTATTTTGATATATTTGGAGGAATTGTTTTTTTCCTTATTTTGCTTGGAAGTATTCTTGGCCGTTCAAAATCTTGGTGGCTAGGCGGAATTTTGGGCGGAATTATCGGAATAATAATCGGGTTTATAAAAGGATTTTTGTATTTTGGAATAATAAGCTTGGCGGTTTTAATGCCATTGGGCCTGCTTTTTGACTTTATAGTTTCAAGAACTTATTCTAAAAGCAAATCGCAGGGCAAAGTTCCGCCATGGTGGATAGGCGGAGGGGGCTTTGGCGGAGGCGGAAAAAGCGGAGGGTTCGGCGGTTTTGGCGGCGGGATGTCCGGCGGAGGAGGCGCGAGCGGAAGATGGTAATAAAGACAAGAAATAAGATTTAAGAATTAAGAACTAAGAATTAAGATGCGCAGGAGGGTTCGCATAGCGGTCTAGTGCGTTCGCTTGGAAAGCGAATATGCCGAAAGGCATCACAGGTTCGAATCCTGTACCCTCCGCATGATTAATTTAGCTTTCCTCGCGCTGTCGCTTTTTCTGGTAATAAAAAGTTCAAATTACGCCATTAAATACGCTTCCAATTTGGCGCGCGTTTTGCGATTGCCGAAATACATAATCGGCTTCATCGTAGTGGCAATTATTTCAATATTGCCGGAAACTTTTATTGCCATAAATTCCGCTTTGGGCGGGATTCCGTCTTTCGGCTTGGGAACTTTATTCGGCTCAAATGTCGCCGACCTTACCCTTGTTTTTGCCATAATTATTCTTTCAACTGCCGGCGGGATAAGGGTAGGCAGCACGATTCTGGAAAGTAATAAATGGTATCCGTTTATTATTGCTTTGCCTATTTTCGCCGGCATAGACGGATATTATTCAAGGGCGGAAGGCGCGTTTTTGGTCGCCGCCGGGCTTTTCTTTTATTACTCGACTTTCAGAAAAAATTATCCGGATTGCGCGGTGCCGGAAGAAAAAAATCATAATCACAAACACGGCCTGAAAAATTTAGGCTATCTTTTGCTGAGCATGGCGGTTTTACTTTTTGGCGCGCAATTGACGGTTAAATATGGGGTGTCGTTCGCGGAATTTTTAAAAGTTAATCCGGTCCTTATCGGCATGCTTGTAGTTGGTTTGGGCACAACCCTGCCGGAATTGCTTTTTTCTTTAAGGGCGGTAAAACATAAAGACGGCTGTCTTGCCATAGGCGATATTCTCGGCACGGTGATTTCCGATGCCACCATCGCCGTCGGGATAGTCGCCTTAATAAGCCCTTTCGCTTTTCCGCAGAGGATAATTTACATTACCGCCATGTTCATGGTTCTGGCGTCTATTCTGCTTTTCCATTTTATGCGTTCGGGAAGAATTTTAACTAAGAAAGAAGCCCTTCTTTTATTCTTTTTCTACGCTGCTTTTG
>JAKAFV010000035.1 GCA_021817915.1 bacterium
CTTTATTCGGCGGTTTAACTCCGCTATTTTTTAAGGCCGAGCTTACTCTTTCTTTCGCTTCGTTTAAAGCTTTATCCGCGAGCCCGACTATATTAAAAGAATGGAGACCAACATTTATGTCGGTCTCCACCTCTATTAACTTCGCGTCAATGCCTTCAAGCTCGGCTGAATAAACCTTGGAAAAGTTTTTCATAAATCACCGAATTACGTATTTAATACAAATATACTAATCCTTTTTTTTGTTTTTATTAGTATATTTGTATAAATTAGTTATTAGTTGATTTCTTGCACTCCTTGCAAAATTTTGATTCCGGCGCCGCTTCCAAAACATCTTTGGAAATCGGCTTCCCGCATCTTTCGCAAATGCCGTATTTGTGTTTTTTTATTTTATCCAAAGCCGTATCAATATCCGCCAGTTTTTCTTTATAATTTTGCGCTATTGATAATTGCGTTCCAAATTCTTCGGTCTCGTCAGTTTCCTCATCGCCCGAATCAACATCATTGCCGAATTCCGGAACTTTTTGAAGATTTTTCACCCTATCCATAAGAAAACCCTTCAGGCGAACCAATTGATTTTTAAATTTTTCTAAAAGTTGAATATCCATATTTTTTAAAATCCCAATTTTCAAATTTTAAATACTAGATTCTAGATACTAGATACCAATTTTACGCCGATGGCGCTTACGCGGGAAAAATCCAATTTGAAAAAATGAAATATCCCAAAAAACCGGCAACGGCAACCCCGATAATAATCGCCGTTATTATCAATAAAGTTTTTATCCAATTTGATTTTTCTCCCGCCATTTCTGCTAGGTCTTCTTTTGGCAAAATTCCAGGCGCTGGTGAAAAAATTGGCTTTTCCAATCCGGCATATCCGGCAACCCCAAATTTTTTTTCGGAATTTTCCTGGGGCTGTGGAAAAGTTTGCGCTACGGGCATTTCTCCCCCGCCCTGCGCGATAGCTTTAACATCAGATTCCATTGTCCGAATGCTTATTTCCGGAGCCGGAGGCGCTGGCACTTCTTTTTTTTGTTCGCCAAAATTTCCATCCATTAATATATTTTACAATGGCGGAAAATTAAAGCAATAGGAGGCAAAAGGAAAATTAAATAATTAATCTTTTGAGCTAATTTTTGTCAGCATTCCTAAGGCCGTGCCTGCTCCTATCCCTAATGAATAAATTAAAATTGCAACAAGACTTCTTTCGGAATCAAGCTTGGTAATAATGTTATAGAGCACGAGCATTCCGACTACGCTTACCGCGAAAGAATAAAAAGTCGCCGGGATAATGCGATCTTTTTGCATAAAACGCCAGTTAAGAGTAAGCAAAAAATCCTGCAAGGTTCCGGCTAGAAAATAAATAACCAAGTAATAGTCCATATGCCTATATTAAACGAATTTAATAAATAATTAAAGTGCGCGGGAGAGGATTCGAACCTCCACGACCTTGCGGTCACTACCACCTCAAAGTAGCGCGTCTGCCATTTCGCCACCCGCGCAAAATTTTATGGGATTTTAAGACGTTGAACCGATTTTCTGGCGGGTCTTTTTCTTTGAAAAACCTCTAAGGAAATAAAGTTTTGATTTATGCACTTTTTTGGGCGAGCTGACAATTTTTACTTTAACAATGTTTGGAGAATTAATCGGATAAACTTTTTCCACTCCAACTTCATGCAAAGTCGCGCGCACCGTAAAAGTGGCTCCGCCTTCTTTGCCGTGCTTTCTTGCCAAAACCACGCCTTTAAAAGTGCCAAGCTTGTCTTGAACCGCTATTGTGGCGCCCGGCTTTATTTGTTTTAAAATTTGTTCTGGAATCATATGAATAATTTAGTACGAATATACTAATCTATTTATGCTTAATCGTCAAGAATGATTAATAAAATAAAAAATCGGGAGGAAACCGTCGGAACATCCGACTCTCTCCCGATTTAGGCTGTCGCCGCTTGGGCCGAAGAAACGGTAGAACGGCTTTTGTCGCACCGTTCGCAAACTGAGATGTGAACCTCTTTATATTCCCCCTCCTCTCTTACGTAACGGTTTCCGCACACGCACACATCGACGCCATGCCCGTTCCATTTTTTAAGACATTGAAAACAGGGATAAAAAATTCTCTTGCCGTTTCCCGTAGGAACCTCAACCGTATACTCCGCTTCATTAATATTACAAAATCTGCATTTCATGCCATCACCCCCTTCCCAAAAAAAAGTTAGTAAAGACTTCTATTTAAATTATAGCAATCTCTTAAATTGCATCAATTAAAGTTCTCCCCCTTTTAACAAATTTTTTAATTCATCGGGCAATTCCGCTTCCAATTTGATTATTCCGCCTTCCGCTGGGCTAAATTCAAGCGATTCGGCGTGCAAAAATATCCTTTTTAAGCCGAATGGGTTGATTTTCTTGCCGTAAAGCGCGTCCCCGACTATTGGATGCCCAATTGAAGCCAAATGAATTCTTATCTGGTGAGTTCTACCGGTTTTGGGCGACACTTCAACCAGAGAAAAATCCTGCCCGTTTAAATTCAAATATTTTAAAACCTTATATTCAGTAACTGCCCCTTTTTCGTCTTTCCCGTGATAAACAGTTCTTTTTATGGTCCCCGATTTTATGGAAATTGACTTGTCTATTATTCCCGTTTTTTCTTTTATTTTCCCATAAACCAAGGTTAGATAATTTTTTTTAATCTGCCGGGTTTGGAAAAGATTTTTTAAATACTCAAAATATTTTTGGCTTCTGGGAACTAGTAAAATTCCCGAAACGTCTTTGTCTAAGCGATGTACAATCCCCGGCCGGATTTCCGGCTCGTCGCCGACATTTTTTACTTCAGGATAATTTTCAACCAGCCAATCCGTCAAAGCTGATTCATTAATTCTTAATTCTTTATTTTTAATTCCAGTTGCTACCGGATGCACCAATAAGCCGGCAGGCTTAAAAACCGCCAGAAAATTTTTATCTTTATAAACAACAAAGGGTTCGTTTTGAGACATATTTAGATTTTTTCAATAATAAATAATCACTTAATTTAATCCTTTGGTAATATCTTTTAAACCATTTTTCCCTTTATAAAAATCCATCGCCCAAAGAGCACGGTCAAAATTTCTTAGTGATAAATCCCATTTTTGAGCAGTCTCCTTGCAAATATCAACATATTGAAAATAGCTTTCCACATTTTCTTCTATTTTATCAGGAAATTTGATATTTAATCTTTTTAATGAATTTTTCACACGGTAATCAATTATTGTGAATTCATCGGGGGAAAGAACCGTTAGAATGGCGGAAGCTATAGCAATCCCGATATTCCTAATATTTATAAGAGTTATTAATTTATCCCTTCTATTAGTTAATTTATAAATTTTTTGCGTGAGTGATTTTATTGTTTCTCCTGATTCTTTTACTCCTTCAATAATCTTTGATTTTGACGCATTGCGTTTCCAGATTACAATAGCGAAAAATTCCTCCGGAGCAAGATAGCCATTCTTTTGAAAATTTTTACTAACAGACCCAAAAAGATAATCTTCAAGAAAATAATATTTTAAATATTTTTCCAAATCTTCCATAGATTAATTTATTTTTCAATTCTTGTATATTCCCGTCTTTTTTCACTCAAAATCATATCAATTGCCTTTTCAGCAATTTTTCTTTTTCTCTCCAGACAAGGCAATTCTTTTTTATAATAAATCCACTTCAACAATTTTATTGATTCTTTTTTGGCGAACTTGATTTCATATATAGGGACGTGATTTTTAGATTTTGGCTTATTCGCGATAAACGCACCTTTAACACCTGCTAAATTTATTATTTTCCGCCGTAACCAAACAATATGCTTTTCGCTCGCGGAAATAAATCTTGTAAAAATTCTACTATTGGAATACCTTCGGCCACGATAAATATTATATTTATCTGTATAAACTTGAATGCTGCCGTCTCCGTCCAAGTGCCCGCGAAGAAAATCTCTGAAAAATTTATCTGGAACTTTAATTTCTCTAATAGTGTATGTTTTAGCCGGGAATAAGCCGATTTTCAATAACCATCTATAAAATTGCGCATCGCCAAATTGTACTCTATAACCCCGCTGACCGTCTGTATGCCCAATTTTATTTTTAAGGCTAAGGCAATTCTTAAAAGTATTTAAAAGTAGTGTTTCTGAAGAGCGAAAATTAATATGACGCCCATCTTTTGATAAATTTCCGTCCGTAACCAATAAACCAACTGCGTAAGCAAGATTAGAATCCCAAACAAAATTCTTGTTAGGCAATTTTTGTTTTGGCATTATATTTTGTAGTGCCGCGGGAGAGAGTCGAACTCTCATGGGATTACTCCCGCGCGCTCTTGAGGCGCGTGCGTCTGCCATTCCGCCACCACGGCATATCTAAATAATAAAACATATTTTCTTGATAAAATCAAGAAAAAGACTTAAAATTATATTTAATGGCATATATTGTTCATAGTGAAAAACCATCTAAAAACAAATCGGGATTGTGTTTTTGTGGATGCGGAAAGACTACAAATAAATTCAGAGGGCAATTTCATCGATTTATAAAAGGGCACGAGAATATTGGACGAATTCCATGGAATAAGAACAAGGCGTTTTCGGAGGCCACCAAAAAGAAAATGAGCTTGGCGCACATAGGAAAAGAGCCTGCCAATAAGGCACATATTGACATAAAAAAACTTCGCCAATTTTATGTTATTGAGAAAAAATCTATAACGCAAGTTAGTAAAATACTTAATATTTCAAAAGATTCCATTAAAAATAGGCTCCAGTTTTTAGGATGGTCTCGTTCAACAAAAGAAACGTGTTCGCTTCAATGGTTCAAAGAAGAAATGAGAGAAATAAGAATAAAAACACTCTCATCGCAAAAAGCCATAGAAACCCCGAATAAACTTGAAAAAATAATTTATGACGCAATAGATAAGTCTGGCATTAAATATCAAAAACAGGCTCCACTTTTCAATAAATTTGTAGTTGATGCCTTCTTCCCTCAATGCAACTTAGTATTAGAAATTTTCGGCCGTTATTGGCACGAAAAACCAGAAATAAAAACAAAAGATTATTCCAAAAAACGCTATTTAGAGAAATGCGGATACCAAGTAGAAGAATTATGGGATTATCAAATTAAAAATAATAATCCCGATTTATTATTAAAAAATATTTTCCGTAAATATAATTTATCATCATAGTTATGGCCAAAGTTATATCCATTTGTAATTCCAAAGGGGGCGTTGGAAAAACTACAACTTCCATGAATTTATCAAGTTATCTCGCGGCTCTTGGAAAAAGAGTTTTATTAATTGACTTTGACCCGCAGGCAAACGCCACTTCCGGTCTCGGTATAGACCCAAAAAGCATCACTGATAATATTTATCACGGCATGATAGGCTATGCCGACATTGATAAGCTCATCAAAAACACCGTTATTTATAATCATCACTTGATTCCGGCAAACCAAAGCCTTAGC
>JAKAFV010000036.1 GCA_021817915.1 bacterium
TCTAAAGAGCCCTTGAAGTAGTGTTACTGGGTATGATATTATTTATCCGATGATCGCGAAAAGGCTAATTAAACAACTTCTTTATGGCGCTGTTTTTACGGCTATTTTATTTTTAATCGGCTTTTCAACTTATAATTCTTTTTTTAAGCCGGCGCCGACTTGTTTTGACGGAATCCAAAACCAAAACGAAGCCGGCGTTGATTGCGGAGGCCCCTGCCCCGCCTGCGAGATAAGAGAACTTTTCAATTTAAAAGTTGATCAAGGCCAAATCAGATACTTCCCCGCCGACCCCGATAAAAAAACCACCGTTTTTTATTTTGAATTAAAAAATCTCAATATCAATTACGGCGCGGATTTCTTTTATTATTATATAGGCCTTTTTGACAAAACCGGCGCCGAATTCCAGCACATCGCCGACAGCGCTTCAATTTATGCCGGAGGAATAAACCATATCGTTAAACTCGCCGATATCCCCTATGATTCGATCGCCAGTGTTTTAGTTTCCACCACCGACATTAATTGGAAAATAAAAAATGAGTTTCCCAAGCCGGATACCTCGCTCCGGGCAATTGAAACCTCGGTTTCGCAAGACGGCGGAATCATAGTAACCGGCTTTGCCCAAAATAATGAAGCATTCGCTTTGTCAAAAATTTTAATTTCTTCCATTCTTTCCAATAAAAACGGCATGAAAATCAGCGCTTCAAAAACCGAGCTTGAAAATGTTCCGGCTTTTACTGAAAAACCGTTTAAGCTAAATTTTCCTAAGAATATTTCTTTAATAAGCGGAAATGAAACGGCCAATTATTACAATTTCCAAAAAAACTTATCTATCGGCGCGACCGGCGAAGACGTTAAAAAACTCCAAGAAATTTTGAAGGGCGAAGGATTTTTAATGGGCGCGACTACTAATAATTTCGACCAAGCTGTAAAAGACGCCCTTATTCAATACCAGAAAAAATCAAAAATCGTTCCGGCTTCAGGCATTCTTGATTTAAAAACTAGAAACTATATTAACGCCCTTGAAAAACTCATGCCAGCTTCCCTTTCGCAATTAATAGACACGACAAAAGCCGACCCGGCGAAAACCGAAGTTTATATTGAGGGAATTAAATAAAGTTTAAAATGTAAATATCAAAGTTAAAAATGACAGTTCAAAATGTTAAAATTGTTTAAATTTAAAACCATTTTATAACTTTACATTGTCATTTTCCATTTTGATTTTTGATTTTTTAATTTATGTCAAACTCATTCGACAAACCCTACAATCCAAAAGACGTTGAAGAAAAAATTTACGAGTTTTGGGAAAAATCCGGATACTTTAACCCGGACAATTCGCCTCAAAACTCAGAACTCAAATCTCAGAGTTTTTCTATAGTCGTTCCCCCGCCAAACATCACCGGCTCGCTCCATATGGGCCACGCTTTAAACGCGACCATCCAAGACATCTTAATCCGGAAAAAAAGAATGGAAGGCTACAAAACGCTTTGGCTTCCAGGCACAGACCACGCGGGCATAGCCACCCAAAACGTGGTTGAAAAAGATTTAAAAAAACAGGGCATCAGCCGACACGACTTAGGCAAAGAAAAATTCCTTGAAAAAATCTGGGAGTGGAAAGAAAAATACGGCCATATTATTTTAAACCAGTTTAAAAAACTCGGCGCTTCAATGGATTGGTCGCGGACGCGATTTACCATGGACCCGGACTATCAAGAAGCCGTTAAAAAAGTTTTTCTCCATTACCATGAAAAGGGCTGGATGTATAAAGCTGAAAGAATAGTCAATTGGTGCAGCCGGTGCGCCACTTCCCTTTCAGACCTTGAGCTTGAATATAAAGAAGTTGAATCGTCGCTTTACTATATAAAATATCCGATAAAAAGCGATCCGAAACTACGAATACATCCGAATGATCCGAATGAACCCGAATATATAACGGTGGCGACAACCAGGCCGGAAACAATGCTTGGAGATTCAGCCGTCGCCGTAAATCCCAAAGACGAAAAATATAAATCGCTCGTGGGCAAAACTCTTATCTTGCCGATAATGGAACGGGAAATTCCTATTGTTTCTGATTTTTTAATAGATGCCTCTTTTGGAACCGGCGCGGTTAAAGTTACTCCCGCCCACGATTTTACAGACGCGGAAATCGGAGAAAGAAATAAATTGGAAATCCACAAAATTATCGGCCAAAATGGAAGAATGACTTCCGAAGCGGGCGCGATTTGCGACGGACTAAAAATTTCTGAATGCCGGGAAAAAGTAATTGAAGAATTGCAAAAATTGAACTTGATTGAAAAAATCGAACCCTATAAGCACAATGTTGCCGTCTGCTATCGGTGCGACACCGTTATTGAGCCCTTGCCTAGCCTACAATGGTTTCTTAAAATGGGAGAACTCGCAAAAATGGCGATTGACGAAGTTAAATCGGGAAGAGTAAAATTCCATCCGCAAAAGTGGGAAGGGGTTTATTTAAACTGGCTGGAAAACGTTAAAGACTGGTGCGTTTCAAGGCAAATCTGGTGGGGGCATAAAGTTCCGCTTTTAAAATGCGCTTCTTGCGATGAATTTCTTATAGAACCAAAAATAAAGTCTCATTGGTTTATAATTCGCCATGGCGAAACCGACTGGAACAAAGAACAACGCTGGATGGGGCACGAAGAAATTCCCTTAAATGAAACGGGCCGAAAACAAGCAAAAGAAGCAGCCGGCCAACTTAAAGGTAAAAATATTGATTTGATTATTAGTTCCGATTTAGCAAGATGCAAAGAAACTGCTGAAATAATTGCCGAAGAACTTAAAGCTGAACTAATCTTTGATACTGCTTTACGAGAAAGACACGGCGGAATCGCCCAAGGAACCACTAAAGATGAACGCATCACCAAGCTTGGAGAACATTTAGTAAATGCATTAGGTACATATGAAGGCAAACCAGAAGGAGGAGAAAGCTGGCAGGATTTAGAAAAAAGAGTGCTCGAATCTTTCAATCGGCATAAGTCAGACCATAAACACAAAAATGTTATAATTGTGTCCCATGGCGGGTCAATTAGAATGCTGAAAAAAAATATCAATAATCTTTCTTTTGAAGATGCCAAACAAAATGTTCCTAAAAATACCGAAATAACAGAATTATTAATCTCCGAAGAAAAATGCAAAAAATGTGATAGTGATATACTAACCCCCGAAAACGATGTCTTGGACACGTGGTTTTCTTCGGCGCTTTGGCCGTTTGCCACTCTCGGCTGGCCCGATTCCAAAGATTTTAAAGACTTCTACCCCACCCAAGTTCTTTCAACCGCCCGCGATATTATTAATTTGTGGGTGGCGAGAATGATTTTTTCCGGAGTTGAATTCACCGGAAAACAGCCATTTAGCGACGTAATAATCCATGCCACGATTTTAACCAAAGACGGAAAAAGAATGTCTAAATCTTTAGGCACGGGCATTGACCCAATGACGCTTATTGAAAAATACGGCGCAGACGCTACCCGTTTTGGCTTGATATGGCAAGCGATGGGCGGACAAGACATCCACTGGGCGGAAGAACACGTAATGGCGGGCAAAAAATTCTGCAATAAAATTTGGAACGCGACAAGATTCGTCCTACAGCAAATAAAAGATATTAAAATACAAAATACTGAATACCAAATACAAGATACTAATTTGTCCGAGGCGGATAAACAAATTTTAGAAAAATTCAAAAATACTAAAGAATCTGTTTCTAATCAAATAGACGCTTTTGAATTCGGCCAAGCTCTGCACGATTTATACGAATTCTTTTGGAAAGATTTCTGCGATGTCTATCTTGAAGCAAGCAAACAGCAACTTACAACCGACAATCAGAAACAAACAACTCAGCAAATTCTTTTTTATGTTCTTGCTTCTTCAATCAAACTGCTTCATCCCTTTATGCCTTTTATCACTGAAGAAATATGGCAAAATCTGCCTGCCCACCATAGCTTTAGCGAAGGAGGGACTGTGGAAAACAAAAAAGCTTTAATTGTTGAAAATTGGCAGTAACAAGACATAAGGTTTAAGACATAAGAAATAAGAATAAATAAAAATAAAATGGAAATTTTTAGAAATTTAATAGCATGGCAAAAAGCCCATCAGTTAGTCATAGAAATTTATAAACTAGTAAAAATATTTCCCGAAAGAGAAAAATTCATTCTAGTCCCTCAAATTTTACGAGCCGCCATTTCCATAGCCGCAAACTTAGCGGAAGGAACAAAAAGAAAAACGTCAAAGGATAGACGTCACTTTTTCAATATAGCAGAAACTTCTTTAGAAGAAGTGAAATATTACATTATTCTTTCCACTGATTTAAACTATATTTCAAAAAATGAAGAAAATGATTTATTTGAAAATGCGCGCGAAATAGGCCGATTAATCAACGGTTTGATCCGTAAATCTTAAATCTTATGCCTTATCTCTTAAGTCTTATACCTTACACCTTATTTCTCATATTGGGCCTCCTTCCTTCCCTGGCCTGGCTTATTTTTTTTCTTAAAGAAGACGTCCATCCAGAACCGAAAAAGATAATTTTTAAAGTTTTTATTTCGGGGTTTTTTATAACCTTCATAGTAATCGCCATCCAATTTTTATTCCAAGATATTTTCAATTCTTATAAAATAGCCGACGGCAATCCTTTTTCGCTTTTTTCTTTCGCTTTAATTGAAGAAGTTTTGAAATTTGTTGCCGTTTATTTTGTGGTAAGAAAATGCAGATTTTTCGATGAACCCGTTGATGCGATGATTTACATGATTGTCGCCGCGCTCGGCTTCGCGATGCTGGAAAATCTGGCGATAATGTTCAGCGTTACCCAAATTTCTGAAGCGTTTGGAGTGATTACCGTCCGTTTTGTCGGCGCCACGCTTCTTCACGCGCTAAGTTCGGCAATTGTCGGTTATTGGTGGGCAAAAGGATTGATAGCAATTCAAAAAAAACGGGGCCTAAACTTGCCATCGGAGCAAAGCGGGCGAATCACGCTTAAATCTATAAATAAATCTGAACCGCGGTCGCTTTGCGATTATCCGGAAAATATAAACACTTTTCCTGTTTGGAACCGCATTGCCATCGGAATCGCCATTTCCGCTATCTTGCACACTTTTTTCAATTATCTTATAATATCATTTGAAGACGCCGTAGTTTATCCCGTAATATTCCTGACAATTGTGGCGATGTTCATTTTTTGGGATTTTGAAAGAATTAAAATTAATAAATAATTAAAGCCATGGACGACGAAACAAAAATATTTTTCGAAAAATTAACGGGCGCGAACGGCAACGGCGAAGATTTTGACTCTGAAGAAAAAGAAGCTGAAAGACC
The DNA here is from genome assembly GCA_021817915.1 of bacterium. Taxonomy (GTDB): domain Bacteria; phylum Patescibacteriota; class Minisyncoccia; order UBA6257; family UBA9933; genus QYPD01. Next base: position 5,323 of record JAKAFV010000036.1, read on the forward strand.
AGCGCCGAAAAGAAACGGCAGATTCTCCAAAAAGAAAACTGAAGCGATTACCGAAGAATCGGCCGAAGAACCGAAGATTCTAACCGAAGAAAATCCGCTTAACGAGCTTGACGAACTTTTTGACGAAGCCGAA
>JAKAFV010000037.1 GCA_021817915.1 bacterium
CGGTGCGAAAGCGCGCCCCTTATTCTGTCTTCCAGTTTGTCAAAAAATTTCATTATACTCATTGCGGTTATTATAGATTTTAAAAGGCTCTCTGTCAAAAAGACCAGAGAGCCTCTACGCATACTGCCTTATTTCTTTTCTGATTTTTTCTTTTATATCTTCGTACCTTTCTCCGAAATCAACTTCTATTATTGGGACTTCGGGATGTTTTTTCACGTGCTTTGCCGTCCATACGCTTCCTGTTATAGATAACGGGACAACATGATATTTATTCTTACCAACTCTAATGACAAAAACATCTATCCCCCCTTTCCACATCAGAATACGAAAGATTCCCCGGAGCGACAAAATCCCTTATAGTTCCTTCTTTTTTTAGCGCTTCAAGAATTTTAACTACAAGAAATTCCCTATGCCGGCCTATTCTCCTTGAAATTGATTCTCTCTCTTCAAAAATCGCCTCTTCTTCTATTTTATGGCGAATACGAAGATGTCTCTTTCTTCTTCCCGCTCCTATCAATTTCTTTCACCTCCCTTCAGTTTTAAATTTTTAAATATCTTAATCTGTCTGTGCGTCCACCAGGATTCGAACCTGGGACCTTCTCCTTAAAAGGGAGCCGCTCTACCAGCTGAGCTATGGACGCAGATTGTAAATTTCTAATATCCAATATCTAAATCCTAAACGTTTTGAATTTTATATTTTATTAATTGGAATTTATTTAGAATTTAAAATTTTGTGCTTAGAATTTTATTATTCTATCTCTTTATCTAAATCTTCCAAAATCTTTTTTGCTTTCGCGCTTATTTTTTTCGGCGTTTTAAATTTCAATTCCACTATTAAATCGCCCCTGCCAAATCCTCCGAATTTGGGCATTCCTTCGCCGCGAATTTTTAAATTTTCTTTTAAATCAAAATCTGCCGGAATTTCTATCCTTAATTTATTGCCTGAAATGGTCGGAATGTCAATCTTTTTACCCAATAATAAATCCACCATCTTAAAATCTTTTTTAATTATCAAATCGTCGCCCTGCCTTTTAAAAATCTGGTGCGGTTTAACTTTTATAACCATGTACAAATCGCCTTCCTTGGCGCCACGCTCGCCGGCCTCGCCGCCACCCTGAATTTTTATAATTTGCCCGTCGGCTATGCCGGGGCGTATTTCTATTGTCGCGCTTTTCTCGCCTTTTACCCTTCCCGCGCCATGGCAAACCTCGCAAACTTTTTTAGGAATCTGGCCCGTGCCGAAACACTTTGGACAAGCTTTAACCTGCATAACATCGCCGAAAAAACTTTTGCGCACTTCTTTTATCTCGCCCCTGCCGCCGCAAGTTTCGCATTTTTCAAAACCGGCCTTCGGGTCATGGCCCAAGCCTCCGCATTTTTCGCATTTTACTGAAACTCCATACTTTATTTTTTTCTCCGCTCCGCGGTACGCTTCTTCCAAGTCTATTTCTTGGGCGATTTGAACATCTGCTCCGCCGGTATATGAACGCCTTTTCTGTTTTACGCCCATGCCTTCAAAAAACGCGTCGAAGACATCGCTTAAATCGCCAAAATCGCCGGAAAAATTCACATTTGCCCCGTTAAATCCGCCAAAGCCAAAAGGGTTTCCGCCTTGCGAAAAGTCAAAGCCTTCAAAACCGCCAAATCCTCCGCCGGCTTGCTGATTGCCAGAAAACACACGGCCAAATCTGTCGTATTGCGCCCGTTTTTCTTTATTGGACAAAATCTGATACGCCTCGTTTATTTCTTTAAATTTCTTTTCGTCTCCGCCCTTATCCGGATGGTACTTATGCGCCAATTTCCGAAACGCTTTTTTGACGTCTTCTTCCGAAGCTCCCTTATTTATGCCGAGAATTTTGTAGTAATCCATAGTAGTAAATTCAAAATGTAAATATCAAAATGAAAAATAATAGTGCGAGTTTTAATAAAGTTTTTAGCATTTAAATCATTTTACAATTTTGAATTGTAATTTTGATTTTTGATTTTTCAATTTTTATTTTAGTATGACGTTCTCCTTGCTCCTTCCTTCGTATATTATCGCGCCGAAGCCTAATGCCAAAAAAGTCTCATAAAGCAAAAACGAAAAGCCAGCAGCAATTAAGCGAATCGGCCAAACGAAGCTAATGATAACCAAAAATATAAAAACTGCAACCAATATCGGAGTTGAGTTCAATATGCTCTCCGGCAACGAATAAAATTTAACCGCCAAAAAGTCATACATAGTATCGGAAAGCTTCCCCTGAAAATTAAGCTGTGTTCCGGCTATGCCCATTGTTTGGCTTTTTACTTCTTGAATCGCCCTGCCTAATAATTCTTCTTTTACGGAGTTTGGCAAAAGCTTAAGCTGAGGATTGTTTTCAATTTCTCGCACAGCAATGCTTCTTATCATCTCTTCCGTTGAACCGGCGAGATTAAACCCGGGCAATATTTTTTCTAAAAATCCGTTGTCTGTTATGGGCGAGACAACCGCGTTAAACGCGCTACGAGAGATAAAAAAATCTTTATTATTAATATCTATAAAGCTCGCGCAAATAACTCCGGCAAATATCGCTATGCCAGCAACCGCTTTGGGCAAAACTTTTTTGGCGATTTTCCAAAATTTTATTTCAAGGGCATTTTCAATCTCGTTTCTGCCGGCGTAAATTCCGGAAATAAAAAATAGGAATCCTAAAACCGCTCCAGCGCCAACCATCATTGAAAATCTGTCATAAAAAAGCGCGAAAAACGCCAAACTCTGAATAAAAACAATTAAATCCACCATCCATCCGGTTTTAATAAAGAAAACGCATAATAAAAACACAGCCATAAAGCCTAACGCCATTAAAGAAGACAGTAAAAGATTATTTCCGCCTCCGCTGACCATAAAAACCTGGAGAAAAAATCCGGAAGCAAAAGAAAAAACAACGCCAAAAAGCGCCAAAATTATTATTTTAATCATTGAACGGTCTAGTGAAACTCCGTCTGTTGTTGCCGATAAATCCATATTTATATTATAACAAAAAAATGGCGGGCATTGCTACCCGCCATAAGTCCTTATTGCTGAGGCGGTGCTTGTTGCTGTTCTTCTCCGCCTTCTTTCTTTTCATTATACATCATTTGCCCGATTTTTTGGAGTTCTAAAGAAAGGTCGGAGGCAGCCGATTTTATTTCTTCAATATTTTGAGATTGATGGATAGCGGTTTTAAGTTTTTCGGATTTTTGATTAATTGCGTCTTTTAATTCCGCCGGGATTTTATCGCCGGCCTCGCGCACTGATTTTTCCGCTAAATAAACTGTTTGCTCGGCATGATTTCTTGTTTCCGCTAATTCTTTTTTCTGCCTGTCTTCTTCCGAATGCGCCGCGGCTTCTTGTTTTAGTTTTTCAACATCATCTTTTGAAAGCTGAGTCGAAGCCTCAATGCGGACCGATTGGGTTTTACCGCTTGCTTTGTCCTTAGCTGAAACGTTTAAAATGCCGTTGGCGTCTATGTCGAAAGAAACTTCAATCTGGGGAATACCCCGCGGAGAAGGCGGAATGCCGTCTAAAATAAATTTAGCCAAAGTCTTGTTATCCGAAGCCATTGAACGTTCGCCCTGCAAAACATGAATTTCAACCGAAGTTTGATTGTCCGCCGCCGTTGAAAAAACCTGCGACTTTTGCGTCGGTATAGTAGTGTTTTTTTCAATAACCGGGGTGGCAACTCCGCCGTATGTTTCAATTCCCAGCGTTAAAGGCGAAACATCCAAAAGCAAGACGTCTTTCACGTCGCCCTGGAAAATTCCGGCCTGAATCGCGGCGCCGGCAGCAACAACTTCGTCAGGGTTTATTCCCTTATGAAGCTCTTTGCCGAAAAACTTTTTAACCGCTTCCTGGATTGCTGGCATTCTTGTCTGGCCTCCGACCATTACCACTTCGTCTATATCCGAAGGCTTAAATCCCGCTTCTTTAATTGTTTTATCAACCAATTGAATTGAATGCTCTATTTCCGCCTTAACAAGCTCTTCCAGTTTTGCCCTGGTAAGCTTGAAAAGAAAATGCTTCGGGCCCGCGGCGTCGGAAGTGATATAAGGGATATTAATTTCACTCTCAAAGGCGCTTGAAAGTTCGTGTTTGGCGCGCTCGGCAGCTTCTTTTAATCGCTGCAAAGCCAATGGGTCGCCCGAGATATCAATGCCTTCTTGCTTTTTATATTCTGAAACTAAAAATTCTATTATTTTTCTGTCAAAATCGTCTCCGCCCAGATGAGTGTCTCCGCCGGTGGACTTAACTTCAACCGTTTCATCGCCGACTTCCAAAACTGAAATATCAAAAGTTCCGCCTCCGAAATCGTAAACCACGATTTGTTCGTTCTTTTGTTTATTCAAACCATATGCCAAAGCCGCGGCCGTGGGCTCGTTAATTATTCTGCGCACTTTTAACCCCGCGATTTCTCCGGCATTTTTGGTCGCCTGTCTTTGGGAATCGTCGAAATAGGCCGGCACGGTAATAACCGCTTCGTCTATTTTTTCTCCTGTTTTCGCTTCGGCATCAGCTTTAAGCTTTGCCAAAACCATGGCTGAAATTTCTTCCGGTTTGTACCATCTGTCCGCCATTTTTATCTCCACTCCGCCGGTTGAAGATTTTTGGATATCAAAAGGAAGCCACGACTTATCGCGCTGAACTTCTTTATCTTCAAAATTGCGCCCGATTAACCGCTTCACGGAAGAAATGGTGTTTTTCGGATTAACTACCGATTGCCTTTTCGCCAGCAAACCAACCAAGCGCTCGTTCGCTTTTGAAATCGCCACTACCGAAGGCGTGGTGCGGTTGCCCTCGCTATTTTCCAGTATTTTTGACTCGCCCGCTTCAATAATCGCCATCGCCGAATTTGTTGTTCCCAAGTCTATTCCAAGTATTTTTGCCATAAATTTATAAATCCTAAATTCTAAGCTCTAAATCCTAAATAATATCAAAATCCTAATATATTAAATCAAAAACATTTTGAATTTTAATAATTTGAATTTATTTAGAAATTAGATATTAGAAATTGGAAATTTTACTTAGCTACTTTTACCCTTGCCGGTCTTATAAGTTTTCCGTGAAGAGTATAACCCTTTTCAACCTCTTCAACTATTATTCCCGAAGCGCTTTCCGATTCAACTTCCGCCACCGCTTCCTGAAGCCCAGGGTCAAACGGCTGGCCGACTGATATAACAACCCTTTCCAAACCGCTAAGCTTCATTATATCTTCCAGCTGCCGACGTATCAGATAAAGGCCTTTTTGCGTTTTTGAGTCTTCGTCTCCGCCAAGTGTTGCTAGGGCTAAATCAAAACTATCTAAAACCGTTATTAAATCTTTCACGATCGCCTCATTGGCAAATTTAATAATCGCTTCAAACCTTTTTGATTCGTCTTTTTTATAATTTATCAAATCCGCTTTCGCCCGCTTCCAGCCGTCAAGATACTC
>JAKAFV010000038.1 GCA_021817915.1 bacterium
AGCGCGGTGTCAAAATTGATGAAAACAATAAACGACATGCTTGACGTTTCAAAAATAGAGGAGGGCGAATTTGGCTATCAATTTGATAATGTTGAAGTTGTAAGCTTTGTTGAAGATATTATCAGAGGCATGGATCCAATAGCAAAGCAATTTAACGTGAAAATTTATCTTGAAAAGCCGGTTGAGCCGTCAGTCGCGATATCGCTTGACCGCCAAAAAATAAGCATGGTTCTCTCAAATCTTATAGACAATGCCGTTAAATATAACGTTGCCAACGGCGAAGTGATTGTTAAAATAGAGCGCCTGAAAGACGAGCCGTATTTGCAAATCAGCGTAAAGGACACCGGCGTGGGGGTTTCGGCGGAAGACGTAAAAAAATTATTTACAAAATTTTTCCGTTCCGAGAACGCGGTAAAATTTGTTACTGAAGGCTCGGGCCTAGGCCTTTATATCGCCAAGAACATCATTAACCGCCACGGCGGAAAAATTTGGGTGGAATCGGAAATCAACCGCGGTTCAACATTTTATTTTACTTTGCCTATAGACCCTAAGCTTATTCCTTCAAAAGAACTTATTTACGAAGAAGAGTAGGCGTAAAGAAATAAGAAATAAGACATAGGGTATAAGAGTAAGACATAAGAGAAATAAAGATTTGACCAATCTACGTCTTATTTCTTAAATCTTAATCCTTTTTAATTAGCTTGTTGTCTTCTTAGTCCTTTCTTGTTAATATCTAAATAATGCATATTCACAAGAAAATCACTCTTAAAAACAATCTCCGCGTTATTTCCGTTCCGATGGCGGATGCTTTAACGACTACGATTTTGGTATTAGTTGAAGCTGGTTCGGAATATGAAACCAGGAAAAATAACGGCATTTCTCATTTTTTGGAGCATATGTGTTTTAAGGGTACGGAAAAACGCCTTAGCAGTCTTGATATTACTTCAGAATTAGACGCAATCGGCGCGGCTTATAACGCTTTCACTTCAAACCAATATACGGGTTATTACACGAAGGCCCAGCCAAAGCATTTTGATGAAATTTTAGATGTTGTTTCCGACATGTATCTTAATCCGGTTTTTAACCAAAGGGAGATTGAAAAAGAGCGGGGAGTTATAATTGAAGAAATAAATATGTATGAGGACTTGCCGATGAGGCGCGCCCAGGAATTTTTTACCAACTTGCTTTACGGCGACCAGCCTGCCGGGTGGGATATCGCGGGCAAAAAAGAAATAATCAGGCGAATAAACAGGAATGATTTTATTGAGTACCAAAAAAATCATTACTTGGGGAAATCAACTATTGTCGTTGTTGCCGGAAATTTTAATGAAAAAGAAGCGGTTAAAAAAATAGAAAACGCGTTTTCTGGAATAAGAACGGGTAAAAAATTTAAAAAGCTAAAAACAGTTGAAAGCCAAAAATCTCCGCGGATTTTTTTAAAAACAAAAGAAACAGACCAAGCGCATTTGGTTGTCGGCGTCCGCGCCTTTGATATTTTTGACAAGCGGAAATATGCGATTGATTTAATTGCCGATATTTTAGGCGGGGGAATGAGTTCCAGGCTGTTTCAAAAAATACGCGAAGAAATGGGGGCGGCATATTATGTCAGGGCCGACGCGGAGTTGCTTAGCGACCACGGATTTTTTACCGCTTCCGCCGGAGTGGATAATAATAAAGTTAATGAAGTAGCGAAAGCTATTATTGAAGAATTTGAAAGATTGGCCAAGGAATCGATAAAAAAAGAAGAGCTTCAAAGAGTTAAAGACCACAGCGTAGGCAATTTGATAATGGGACTTGAAACTTCGGACCAATTGGCGGGTTTTTACGGCGGACAGGAAATTATTACCGGTAAAACGGTTTCGCCGGAAGAAACAATAAAGAAAATTCAGGCGGTAAGGGCGGAGGAAATATTAGCTGTCGCCAAAGACATTTTTAAAAATAATAAGTTAAATCTTGCCATAATAGGGCCTTTTAAGGAAAAACCGCGATTTGAACAAATTTTGAAATTCCGTTAAAATAATATCAAATGGGTAAATTTGAAATTTCGTGGGCGAGCTTATGGAGAGTATTTTTTATGGCCGTTTTGGTATCGGCTATGTTTTTGGCGCGCGAGGCTTTAGTTGTGCTTTTTGTGGCAATCATAATTTCTTCAGCGCTCGACGGAATAGTAAGCTGGCTTCAGCGTAAAAGAATTCCCAGAATTTTAGGAACGATTTTTATTTTCTTGGCGGCAATAGTAGTTTTTGCTTTGCTTTTATACGCAATCGTGCCGACGATTATTTACGAACTCCAAAATTTTTTGAAAAATGTTTCAAATATAGAATTGCCGGTTTTGGGCCAATTCGATGTTTCCAAAGTAGTGGATTTAAATAAATATATCAGTAATTTAGGGAGTTTTGTTGGCGCTATTTTTAACGGCGGCGGTTCATTTATTAATTTCATCGCTGCGGCTTTTGGGAATTTAACGATGGTTGTAATTATCTTTGTCATTTCTTTATATTTGACTATAAACCAATACGGCGTAGAAAATTTTTTAAGAGCGATTTTGCCTGTTACTCACGAAGAGCATGTTGTTAGAATTTATTTAAGAGTAAGAAAAAAACTGGGACTTTGGCTTCAAGGCCAGATTGTTTTAATGCTTTTAGTTGGAGCGATGGTGTTTTTCGGACTTTGGGTATTAGGAGTGAAATATGCTTTGCTTGTCGCGATTTTGACCGGAATTTTGGAAATATTGCCCGTAGTTGGACCGCTTTTGGCCGGCATTGTCGCCTTTTTAATCATTCTTCCGCAATCTTGGGTTTTGGCGGTTTATTCAATAATAATTTTCTTAGTTATTCAGCAAATTGAAAATCATATTTTGGTTCCTTTGGTTATGAAAAAAGCCGTTGGAGTAAGTCCTGTGGTCGTAATCTTTTCGCTTTTGGCAGGCGCGCAAATTGCCGGATTCATTGGAGCGATTTTAGCGGTGCCGGTAGCGGTTGTTTTTCAGGAAATAATTCTTGACTGGGAAAGAAGAAAGGCGCGCGCCGGGAAGCTAACAATGAATTAATGGATAAAACTTTTATTTCAACCGCGATAGATTACGTTAATGCCTTTCCTCATATAGGCCACGCCCTTGAGAAAATATTCGCCGATGTTTTCGCGAGAAGGGAGCGCCTGCTCGGGAAGGAGGTGTTTTTTTTAAGCGGTACGGATGAAAATAGCTTGAAAAACGTCCGTGCTGCGGAAAACGCCGGAGTTTCAGTCGGCGAATTCGTTGATAGGAATACTGAAAAATTCTTTGAACTTAAAAAAGTTTTTAATTTGTCTTATGACGATTTTATAAAAACCACTGAAGAACGCCATGCCTTAGGCGCTCAAAAATTGTGGCATGCCTGCGAAAAGGATATTTTTAAGAAAATTTACTCTGGTCTTTATTGCGTTGGTTGCGAGGCTTTTTATAAAGAAGATGAGTTGAAAGATGGTTGTTGCCCGATACACTTAACTAAGCCGGAGTTTGTGGAAGAAGAAAATTACTTTTTTCGTTTGTCAAAATATCAGGATTATTTAAAAGATTTAATTGAAAAAGAAAAAATAAAAATTATTCCTCAAAGCCGTAAAAATGAAATTCTGGCGTTTATTAATAGAGGATTAGAAGACATTTGCGTTTCGCGTTCAAGTGAGCGGGCGCGGGGCTGGGGCATAGATGTCCCGGGAGACTCAAGCCAGAAAATTTGGGTTTGGTTTGACGCCCTAAGCAATTACATTACGGCTTTAAATTTTGGCAAGGGCGGTGAAAAATTTGAAAATTGGTGGCAGAATAACAATAAAAAAATTCACGTTGTTGGGAAAGATATAATTAAATTCCACGCGGTTTATTGGCCAGCAATGCTATATTCAGCCGGTTTGAATATGCCTGATATTATTTTTGCGCATGGATTTTTAACTGTTGATGGCCAAAAAATGTCAAAAACCATAGGAAATGTGATTAATCCGTTTGAATTGGCAGAAAAATATGAAGTTGATGGTATAAGATATTTCTTTTTGGCGGAATTTCCAACTGCCGAAGATGGCGATTTTACTTATGAAAAATTTGAGAATCGTTATAACGCCGACCTGGCAAATGGCATTGGAAATCTTTTTGAAAGGGTCTTTTCAATGATTTTAAAATACGGAGTTGAAAATATAAAAGATGCCGGTGTTGATGAAGCAATTGCGGATTTATACGAACAAACAGAAAAATCTTATTCGGAAAAAATGGCAAACTTCCAATTTTATGAGGCGTTAAAAGACGTTTTATTATTCGCGGGCGCGATGGATAAATATATTAACGATAAAAAGCCTTGGAGCTTGCTGGAGGATAAAAGCGAAGAAACCAAAAAGATTTTAAACGGTTTGATATTCAGCCTGGAAAAAATAATTTTCTGGCTTAAGCCGTTTATGCCAGCAAAAATGGACAAAGCGGAAAATTATCTTAAAAATCTCGGCGGGCAGAAAGAAAAACTTAATTTATTTCCAAGGATACAGTGATGCTTATTGATACTCACGCCCATTTGAATTTAGAAGCTTTTAAAGGCGACGCCGAAGAAGTTATTAAAAGAGCGCTTCAAAACGGCGTTCAAATGATAAATGCCGGCGTTGATTTTGAAACTTCAAAAAAAGCCGTTGAACTGGCGGAAAAATTCCCGGGCGTGTACGCGGCTGTGGGTTTTCATCCAAACGATTCAAAAGAGGAGTTTGATTATCCAGTATTTAAAGAATTGGCGTTAAATTCAAAGGTTGTGGCAATCGGGGAAACAGGGCTGGATTATTATAGAATTGAGAAAGGAGATCTGAGTGTTAAGAATAGACAGAAAGAAATTTTTAAAAAACAAATTGAATTAGCGCTTGAATTGAAAAAGCCGTTAATTATTCACTGCCGTGAAGCTCATGGCGATTTATTGGAAATTATTAAATCTTACTTCTTAAATCTTAAGTCTGGTTTTAATGGCGTTTTGCATAGTTTTTCCGGGAATTTGGAACAGGCCGAAAAATACCGCGAAATGGGCTTTAAAATCGCTTTTAACGGGATAATTACTTTTAGCCGTGATTACGACGAGGTTATTTTAAAAACTCCCATTGAGGATATTTTGATTGAAACCGACTGCCCGTTTTTAACTCCGATTCCTTACAGAGGAAAAAGAAATGAGCCTTTATATGTTATTGAGGTGGCGAAGAGAATAGCTGAGATAAAGGGCTTATCATTAGAAGAAACAGGGGAACAAACAACAAAAAACGCGAGAGAACTTTTTGGGATTTAAAGATTTAGGAAGTCCGACTTCCTAAATCTTTTTATTGTTGGCGTTATGACATGCCATAATATTTATACTTGTAGGGGATAACCGCTCTATCGTGATAGAGCGGTT
>JAKAFV010000039.1 GCA_021817915.1 bacterium
TATTTAGATAGTTTGGAGCTTGAAAGGGAAAGGGGAATTACCAGAAAAATGGCGCCTGTCAGAATGAATTATATCTTTAATAATAGGTCTTACGTCCTCAACTTGATTGATACGCCGGGCCATTCTGATTTTGGCTATGAAGTTTCTCGCGCTCTTTCGGCAGTTGAAGGCGCGATTCTTTTAGTTGACGCGGCTTCGGGCATTCAGGCGCAAACGCTTGCTAATTTTGAATCTGCCCAAAAAGCGGGCTTAAAGATTATCGGCGCGGTTAATAAAATAGACGCCGCTTCGCCGGAGCAAGTTGAAAGCGCCATAAGCGAATTGTCTCGGCTGTTAAACGCCAAGCCCGAAGAAATTTTTAAAATTTCGGGCAAAACCGGAATGGGAGTAAAAGAGCTTTTGGCAGGAGTTATTGAAAAAGTGCCTGCTCCAAAAAGCGGGGAGAAAGCAGGCCAGCGATTTCAGCAAGCTTTAATTTTTGATTCGTTATACGACGAACATAAGGGCGTTATCGCTTTTGTCAGAGTTTTTAATGGAAGCTTTAAAGCGGGCGAAGATACGAAGTTATTAAGCAATAATAAACAGTTTAAAATAAAAGAAGTTGGATATTTCGCGCCCAGTTTAAAAAAGCAGGAAATTTTAAATGAGGGCGAAACAGGCTATATAGCCACTGGTCTTAAAGATCCTGATTCGGTTAAAGTTGGCGATACCATCGGCGAAAAAGCTTTGCCGGGTTTTAAAACGCCCCAGCCGGTTGTGTTTGTTTCTTTGTATCCAGAAGAAGGCGATGATTATGATAATTTAAAAATCGCGCTTAACAAGCTTCGCTTAACAGATTCTTCTTTTTCAATTTTTCCAACAACAAGCGAAGCTCTTGGAAGGGGATTCCAAGCGGGATTTTTAGGCAAGCTTCATTTTGAAATTATCGTTCAAAGGCTCGAAAGGGAATTTGGCGTGAAAACGATAAACAGCTTTCCTTCGGTTTCTTATAAAGTAATGCAAAGGCAAGGCGAATGGGCAGTGATAGAAAATCCGAAAGATTTTCCCGACGATTATTTAAAAGTTTTAGAGCCGATAACGGCGATAAAAATAATTGTTCCATTGGCGAAATTGGGCGATGTTTTAAAATTGAAAAATTCTTTCAGATTTAGCGCCATGGAAACCGAAATAAACAGCGAGAAAGCGGTTGTTTCGGCAAATCTTCCGCTGGCGGATCTTGTTTCAGATTTTGGCGACCAATTAAAGTCTGTTTCTTCGGGTTTCGCGTCTTTTAGCTATAACGTTGTTGATTACCGCGAAGCGCAAGTACGGCGTTTAGACATAAAAATCGCCGGAGGAATAGCGCATGGCTTGAGCCGGATTATTCCGGAAAAAGACGTTGAAACAATCAGCCGGAAAATGGTTGAAAAATTAAAAGAGCTTTTGCCTAAAAAGCAGTTTAACCAGGCGATTCAAGCGATGATAGGGGGCAGAATAATCGCCAGAGAAACTATTACGGCTTTAAAAAAAGACGTCGCGGGCTATCTTTACGGAGGCGACCGTTCAAGAAAGATGAAGCTTTGGAAAAAGCAGAAAAGGGGCAAAAAGAAGCTTTTAAAGATGGCGGAAGGAGTTGAAATACCTGTAAAAATCTTCAAGGATTTGTTAAAATAAAAGTTATTGATATGGCAAAGCCCTGGCTTATAGGAATTATATCTTTGGTTTTAATCGGCGTTTCGGCGCAGGTTTATTTGATTTTAAAAGAAAGCAGCGGTCTTAAGAAGGATTTGGACTATTTAAACGGACGGGTAAGCGCGCTTGTAAAAGAAAATGCCGATTTAAAGTCGGATATAGAATATTTTTCCAATCCGGAAAATTTAGCGAAAGAATATAAATCAAGGTTCAATTACAAGGAAGAGGGAGAGAAGATGATAATAGTTGTCCCATAGTAAATTGAAAGTTGAAAAATCAAAAATCAAAATGACAGTTTAAAAATATAAAATTGTTTAAATATAAAGATTTTAACACTAAAATCTTTAACATTTTACATTATCATTTTCCATTTTGATATTTACATTTTGAATTTTTAACATGGCTAAAAAAAATCTGGAAAAATTAATAACGGTTAGCATTACCGGCAATAAAGACATCCATTGGCAGAGCAAGCTAGCGGAGATAGAAAAATTTAAAATAGACAGAGCGTCTCTTTTTTTGGAACAGTTTTCAACAAAAATCCAGAGAAAAAAGATATACAAAGCGATTTTAGAATCAAGAATAAAAGAAATCCCTTTGATTCATATCCGAAATGAGATGGATAAAGACGAGCTTTCCTTTTTACTTAAGAAATTTAAAAATCCGTATTTAACCATACATGAAAGCGGTTTTAAATATTTTAAAAAATGGGGAGGTCTTCATAGGAATCTTTATTTGGAAATGAATTACGATAACAAAATTTCGGGAAACGTTGATGTGAAAAAAATCGGCGGTTTTTGCGTTGATTTGGCGCATTTCAAAACTTCCGAAGAAAGATGGACAAAAGAATTTTTATACGAGTCTTCAAAAAATAAGCGGTATTTCAGGTGCAACCATTTAAGCGGATTTTCTTTTAAGGACAATCGAGACGTTCATTTGCCTAAAAGCAAAAAAGATTTTAATTATTTAAAAACATTGCCGAAATTTATTTTCGGCGATGTTATAGCGATAGAAATTTATAATAGCATCGCGGAACAGCTGGAGTTTAAGAAGCATATAATTAAATTATTAACATCTTAAATGTTTAAATTTATAGGCAAAAAAAAATCAGTAATTTTAGTTTCAGCCGTTATTTTTGTCGCCATAGTCGCCGTAATTTCTTTTAGGCTGTATCCAATCGCTTTTGTCGGCTGGCAACCGGTTATTTACGGCAATTTCAGCAAAAATTACGACGCGGAGATTTTTTATTCCACTAAATTTCTTTCAACATATAATAAAAGCAACGCCGATATAATTAATTCTTTAGAAATAAGAAATGAAATTAAACGCGATAGGCTGGAAGCTTTAATAGAAGATATTTTGATTTCAAACCAGCTTAAGGTGATATTTTCAAATTCAGAGCTGGATAGCCAAATTAATAAAAATGTTTCCGCTGTTATTGAGGGCAAGGATATTAAAAAAGAAATAGAAGCGCTTTACAATTTATCGGTAAGCGAATTTACGAAATATTTTCTAGAACCTCAAGCAAGAAGGGAAATCTTGGAAGCCAGGATGCGCATGGAAAATATTAATTTTAATGAATGGCTGGCAAGCGAAAAAAAAGTGGCAAAAGTCATGATTTTCCTGCCGGGCTTTGAATGGAGGGGTGGAACGGTTATAGTTAGAAAGTAAGCTATAAGACACAAGACATAAGAATTATGCGGGATTAGTACAGTGGCAGTACGCTTGCTTCCCAAGCAAGAGACGCGAGTTCGATTCTCGTATCCCGCTCAAAATGGGAAACCGGCGCAGAGCCGGTTTTTAATTCTCTTTACAAATAATAAAAATTATGTTATTATCCGTTTAGTTTTTTGATTCACTAATATTGGACGAGAGGAGGTGATTTGATTGGCGAAGAAAGTATTGAAAAAGGGGATAGTGGCATTTGCGTTCGGTTCTCCAAGAGATATTCCGCCGAACTTGGCGATTGGCGGAATTGCGTCATGTTATGCCATTACGACGAAATCTCCGGTTTTCACCCAGCTTGATGTCCCAATTGGTTCTGGCATTGAAGTAAAAAGAGGGCCGGAAAAACCGAATGAGCCGCCGCCGACTTTGCGGATTGCGAGAGAAGCAGTTCGATGGGCAAAGGAGCTGGGGATTGAAAGGCTGCTGATTGTAGCGGCTCTGCCCCATCTCTGGCGTTGCCGGAGAGATTTAAGGCAAGCGGTTGCCGAAGTCGGAGCTTCCATATCGGTCGGCGTACCGATATTGTCTATTCAACAATTCCCGGAAGCTTTCTGGTTTTGTCCGTTTTCGGTTCAATCTCGTAGCCGCTCCAAGAAGAATTGGGACCGTCGGGAACGAATTCTCAAAGCCATGCCATTTTCTATCTATAAACTCGTGGCGAGTTAGCCACATAGCCGGGCTCCGTCGTGACTTTGTCATGCGGGGCTCGTTTTGTTTTTAGGTCAGAAATTTGTTAGAATCTATATAAATGAAGTATCTATCATCTTTAAAGTCTAAAAATCTGTCCGGGCAAATTTGCCTTTTGCGGGCGGATTTTAATCTTTCAAGCGCAGAATTACGCAGACTTAACGCGGAAGTGCGCAGAAAAAAATTCAGCATTATTCGGCGTCCGTTCAGCGTAAGTCCGCGCATAGCAGCGATTTTGCCGGCGATTAATTTTTTAACAGAAAAAGGAGCGAAAGTAGTAATTTTAAGCCATCGTGGCCGTCCTAATCCTAAAAGCTCCAAGCTCCAAGCTTCAAGCTTCACGTTAAGGCCATTCGCGGGAATTTTATCAAAACTTCTCAAGAAGTCAGTGGTATTTGTTAAATTTGACACAACAAATAACCTATTGACGTCCGACGTCGATAGACCATTGAAATTAGAATTTACGACATCGCAAGTCGTAAATTTGAGAAATAAAATTAAAAACGCGCCAGGGGGTAATATTTTTCTTTTGGAGAATTTGCGGTTTAATGCGGGTGAAGATAAAAACGATAAAAAATTCGCAAAACAATTGGCTTCGTTGGGGGATTTTTATGTCAATGAAGCTTTTGCTTTTTGCCACAGGCCAACGGCGTCAATAGCCGGCATTCCGAAATTATTGCCGTCGTATGCAGGATTTTCTTTGGAAAACGAAATTAAAAATCTTTCGGCGGCAATGAAAGCGCCAAAAAAACCTTTTGTGGTTGTTTTGGGCGGAATAAAAATCGCTGATAAAATAGGTTTGATTGAAAATTTTAAGAATAAAGCCGATAAATTTTTAATTGGCGGGGGAATAGCCAATACTTTTCTATCAGCTCGCGGAGACCAAGTAGGAAAATCTCTTTATGAAAAAGAAAAAATTCAGTTTGCTAAAAAACTGCTTAAATCTCCGAAAATAGTCCTGCCCGTTGATGTAATTGTTAAAAATGGTAGTATTCTGGACATTGGCGTTAAAACTCGCAAAAACTACGCCGAAGCGATAAAAGGAGCTAAAACTATCATTTGGAATGGTCCGATGGGCTACATCGAAGATAAGGGGCTTAGAAAGGGCAGTGAAGCGGTTTTAAGGGCAATTTTAAGCAGTAATGCATTTAGCGTTATAGGCGGCGGCGAAACGCTTTCTGTCACGAAAAACTCAAAACTCAAAACTCAAAACTCAAAACTATTTCTATCTACCGGCGGGG
>JAKAFV010000040.1 GCA_021817915.1 bacterium
AGTGTTTAATCAACCACTACCGAATAAATTTAATTTATTTATTAATTATTTTCATATTCCCAGTAACTTAATCCGATAAATCATGATTAAACCTATCGAGTTGAGTTACTGGGCATAGCTTTTAAATTGATTTTCTCCTAAAGAACTTTTTCGTAAAGCCCGGCTTTTCAACCTGCTTTTGCGTTTCCGCTCCTTTGGTTTTTTCGTGTTCTTTTTCTTCTTTTTCTTTCCTGCTCTTTTTCGCCATTTCCTCCTTAACTCTCTTTGAAACTTTTTCAACCTTGGCTATCTTAAACCTCGGCGCTTTCAAATTTTCCATTTCACCCAAAACCAAAATAATGTGGCTGCTTTTTTTCTCTATTCCGCTGGCGCGCCCCATCGCTCTCGGCATAAACCTTTTCAGCATCGGCCCGTTATCAACTCTGATTTCTTTCACGAAAAGCTTTTCCGGGTCTAATTTCTGGTTATTTTTCGCGTTAGCTACAGCTGAGCGAAGCAATTTTAAAACCGCTCCGCTGGGCCTTTTTGGATTAATCAGCAACTGAGCTTCCGCTTCGTTTATTGATAATCCTTTTATCATGCTCGCAACAAGCCTGGTTTTACGGGGCGCTATGCGCAAATAATTCAATTTTGCAATTTGGGTTTTCATTATAATAATACCAATCTACTAATTTATCCTAATCTACAAATGGCTACGAATGTTTTTAAACTAAATTATCGTATTCGGATTTATTCGGGGCATTCGGATGAATTCGTAGTTTCGGATTGCTTTATTTTTTCTGCGTTTCTTCAGCTTTCTTTTCCAATTCTTTTTGTATCTTTCCGCCGTGCCTTACAAATTTCCTCGTTAGAGAAAATTCGCCGAGCCGGTGGCCTATCATCTCTTCGCTTACTCTAACAGTTATAAAATCTTTGCCGTTATGGACACCAAAAACAAAACCAACCATTTCGGGAGATATTTCGGAATCGCGCGACCACGTTTTAATCACCGTGTTTTTTTCGTCCGCCTTTAACCTAGCCATTTTTCCCAAAAGCTTCGGGTCTATATACGGGCCTTTTTTTGATGATCTTGACATGTCTTTTTATTTTTTAACTCTGCGTTTAATTATCATTTTATTTGACCACTTCTTTTTCTTTCTTGTCTTTCTTCCTCCGGTAATTTTGCCCCACATCGTCTTCGGCCTCTTTGTGCCTCTCGGCCCTCTTCCTTCGCCTCCTCCATACGGGTGATCAACCGGGTTCATCGCCGAACCGCGAACCGTGGGCCTAATGCCCATCATTCTTGAACGGCCGGCTTTTCCAAGAACAGTCAAATTATGGTCGGAATTGGAAGTTTGCCCCAAAGAAGCGAAATTTTCCCATGAAAGTTTTCTGACTTCCCCTGAAGACAATTTCAAATTCGTGTAGCCGTTTTCTTGCGCTAAAACTTCGGCGTAAGAACCGGCAGACCTTGCCATCTGCCCTCCCTTGTTCCTGTCTATTTCAACATTAAAAACAAAATAGCCAACCGGAATATTTTTTAATCTTAATCTATTTCCTTCTTTCAACGGCGCGTTTTCAGCAGATATTATTTCGTCTCCGGCTTTCATATTTTTTGACGCCAGAATATAGCTCCTTTCGCCGTCTTTATACAAAAGGCGCGCTATAAAAGAAGTCCTATACGGGTCATATTCCAATCCTTCGATTTTAGCGGGAACGTTTAACTTATTCTGCTTGAAATCCACCATTCTGTAAAGCTGTTTCACTCCTCCGCCCTGATGCCTCATCGTCACCTTGCCTTGATTGTTTCTTCCGGAATGGCTCTTTAAGTTTTTCAGCAATTTCTTTATCGGCTTGGCTCCGCTTAAAACACCGTAATCAACGGTTGTCATAGCTCTTCTTGATGGACTTGTAGGACTGTATTTTTTCATATCAACCGATGCCAAACTACAAATTGTACGAATCTACAAATATGTTATTCGTAGATTCGCATGCTTTCGTAGTTTCGTATCGCATTATTATTTTGGCATTATGTCTATCGTATTTCCTTCCTTAAGCGTTACTACCGCTTTTTTAAAACCGGAAATTTTACCCAGACTTTTGCCCAATCTTTTACTCTTTCCTTTGGTGTTTGTAATATTCACATCGGCGACTTTAACGGAATAAATTTTTTCTATCATTTTTTTGACTTCGGGCTTATTGGCTTTGTCATCAACCATAAAAACGTACTTTCTTAAAGCGCCCGCATTCACGGCTTTCTCGGTAACCCACGGCTGTTTTATCAGAATAACCGAACCGTTTTTATTTTTTCCTTTTGAAATCGCCATATTTATTTATAATGATTTTCTATTTCGCTTACGGCCTGTTTTTCAATAATTATATTTTTAGCTTTCAACAAATCATAAACGTTCAAAGATTTCGGGCTGATTGAACTGGCGTTTTTTATGTTTGAAATCGTTTTGTTTATATTATTTTCCGCTGTCGGAATTATTAAAGCCTTTGACCTTAAATCAATCATGCCTTTCAAGAAAATATTCCAGTCTTTTGTTTTATCCGCCACCGCGGCAAAATTCTCAACAACCCTCAAATCGTTATCTTTGACTTTTTTTGATAAAACGGCAAAAATCGCCAAACGGTTCATTTTGGAGTTTATTTTTTTGGAAAAATTTCTGTCTTTGTTCGGGCCGAAAGTTACGCCGCCTCCCTTCCAAATCGGCGAGCGGATTGAGCCGTGCCTTGCCCTGCCTGTGCCTTTTTGTTTCCAAGGCTTCTTTCCTCCTCCTCTTACTTCGCCTCTGCCTTTGGCATGCGCCAACGGCTCGCGCCTGTTAGCCAATTGCGCGACAAGCGCCTGATGAACTAAATCGGCGTTCCATTCAACGTTAAATACCCTGTCTGATAATTCAGCCGTGCCCGCTTTATTATTATTTTTATCAAAAACGTCTATGGTCATAATATTAGAAATTAGGAATTAGAAATTTCAAGCAATGTGCCTCTCATTCCAGGCACGGCGCCTTTTACCATTAAAATATTATTTTTCTCGTCTATCGCGGCAACTTTTAAATTTTTAACCGTTATTCTTTCCTGTCCCATTCTGCCCGCCATTCTCCTACCGGGCATAACCCTTTGCGGAGCGGTTGAACCGATTGAACCCGGAGCGCGCAAACGGTTTTTCTGGCCGTGAGTTTTCGGGCCCCCGCTAAAGCCATGCCTTTTAACGCCTCCTTGAAATCCTCTTCCTTTATTCAACCCGCTAACTTTTATTTTGTCTCCTTCCTTAAATTGGCTTACGTTTAAAACGTCTCCGACGTTAAAATCTCCGCTGTTTTTAAATTCTTTTACGTGTTGAAAATTCCCAAGCTTTCCGAATTGGCCTCTTTGGGGCTTTTTAACGTTCTTTTCTTTCTTATTTCCAAAACCGACTTGAACAGCTTGATAGCCATCTTTTTCTTTTGTCCTAATTTGGGTAATTGTAACCGGGCCGGCTTGAATAAGCGTTACCGGAACAATTTTTTCATCTTTCCAAATCTGCGACATCTTCAATTTTTTTCCTAAAATTAATGCCATCTCGAGTCAATTTAAAACAGCCAGGTTTAGCCGGCTGTCTCAAATAATTTTAATTATTTTGGGCTAAATCCTAAAAACTGATTATAAACTTTTTACTGAAAAACTCAACATTATATTGGAGTTAAATATAGCAAATCGCAAAAAATAAGTCAATGCCGATTGGCTTTTTTAAGGTCACCATATGCGGCCGCAATGGCGGCAAACGCCGCCCAGTTTTTTGCTGCCTAAGTGACCACGATGGTGACCTCCCAGTTTTTTTGTTTAGTGAGTGCTCTCTCGTGGCCACTTAGGCATAAAAAGCTATATCGAGTGCTCTCTTGCGGCCGCAAGATAATTATGCCGTATTTTTACAAGTTTAACAAGTAAAAGCGAGATTAAACTTGTTTAAAAATACGAATGCCCCGACCGTGGCCAGAATATAGATTTTATGCTTAAATTTTACGCTTTAGACATTAAAATCGGAATAAAATTCACAACAAAAACCCCGCCTTTCGGCGGGGTTAAACTGGAATAAATATTCTTTGAATGTCTCCGCGACTTGCGTCTTAGGGACAAAGAATACTCACACTCACTGGCTGTATTATACTCAAAGTTTTAGGCTTTGTCAAGTAAAAAAAGACTCCCCTGTTCGGGAAGTCTTTTTCTTGGCTTACGCCATTTTGATTTCAATGTCTACTCCTGCCGGTAAAGTTAAACTTGATAAAGCTTCAACTATCTTTTGGCTCGGAGTTAAAATGTCTATCAAGCGTTTATGGACGCGGAGTTCAAATTGCTCGCGCGAATTCTTATGGACAAAGGTTGAACGATTAACCGTGTATTTCCGAAATTCAGTCGGCAAAGGAATCGGCCCGACCACTTCCGCGCCATTCCTTAAAGCGATGTCTATAATCTGCTTTAAAGAATTGTCTATCAGTTTGTGGTCGTACGATTTAACCCGCAACCTTATTTTGGCTTGTTCTAATTCTTCCTTTTTTTTGGCCATGTCCAATGTGCTATTTTATATTTTTATTTTAAGATTTTTGTTACCGATCCCGCGCCAACCGTCTTTCCGCCTTCGCGAATGGCAAATCTTTGTTTTTCTTCCAAAGCGACCGGTGCTATAAGTTTAACAGTCAAATTTACGGTATCGCCCGGCATAACCATTTCAACGCCTTCCGGCAAAACGGCTTCTCCGGTAACATCGGTTGTCCTGATGTAGAATTGCGGTTTATAGCCCTTAAAGAACGGCGTATGCCTGCCTCCTTCTTCTTTGCTCAAGACATAAACTTCCGCTGTAAATTCAGAATGCGGAGTGACGCTTCCCGGCTTGGCAATAACCTGGCCGCGCTCAACGTCTTCTTTTTTAAGACCGCGGAGCAAAATTCCAACATTGTCTCCGGCTTTTCCTTCGTCAAGAAGCTTGTTGAACATTTCTATTCCGGTAACAACAGTTTTCTGCGTCGGCTTAATGCCGATAACTTCGATTTCTTCATTTACTTTTACAATTCCTCTTTCAACTTTTCCGGTAACAACTGTTCCTCTTCCTTCAATAGAGAAAATGTCTTCAATCGGCATCAAGAACGGCTTTTCGGTATCCCTGACCGGCTCCGGAATGTAATCATCAAGAGCTTTAATAAGT
>JAKAFV010000041.1 GCA_021817915.1 bacterium
CCGGGCTATTCCATTTCTGAAAGGGTAGTTGAGCAAGAGATAGAAAAGCTCTTTAAAAAAGCGGGAGGCAGAATTATCGTCGGCACATTCGCTTCGCTTTTAGACAGAATCGCGGAGATAATCAAAATCGCCGAAAAAATGAACAAAAAGGTGGCAATTAGCGGACTTTCAATGAAGACAAACGTCCAGATTGCCAGAAACCTTGATTTTATGAAGGTGAAAAAGGACACGATTATTCCATTGGAAGAAATTCATAAACATAAAGACGACAAGCTTGTTATTCTTTGCACTGGCGCCCAAGGTGAACCGAATGCTAGTTTGATGAAAATTGCCAATGGCGAACACCGTTATATACGGATTAAAGAAGGAGATACTATTATTCTTTCTTCTTCAATAGTTCCAGGCAATGAAAGAAGCGTCCAGATTTTGAAAGACGATTTTTCACGCCAAGGCGCTTTGGTTTATCACTATAAAATGATAGACATCCATTCCAGCGGACATGCTCCGCAGGAAGAATTAAAAGCCGTTGTGCGAATGGTTAAGCCGAAATACGTAGTTCCAATCCATGGTTATTATTTCATGCGCTGGCAAAATGCCCAAAACGCGCAAGAAGCTATCGGCCTTAAGCCCGAAGAAACCATTTTGGTTGATAACGGTCAAATAGTTTTATTCACAAAAAATTCGGCGAGAATAACTTCCGAAACCGTTCCAGCGTTTTACGTTATGGTTGATGGTTTGGGAGTGGGCGATGTGGGAGAAATTGTTTTAAGAGATAGACGGGTATTGGCGGAAGAAGGAATGGTGGTGGTAATCGCCACGCTTGACCGCAGAACGGGCCAATTTCTTAAAAACCCGGATATTATTTCCCGCGGATTTATTCATTTGCGCGAGAGCAAAGATTTTGTGGAAGATTTGAGAAAATATATCAGGGCTTTAGTTGCCAGAATTCCTAGGCACCAGCAAATAGACACAGACTACTTAAAATCTTTAATTAGAGACCAAATTGGGCAATTCTTGTATAATAAGACCAAGAGAAGGCCGATGGTTTTGCCGGTGGTCATAATAGTTTAAGCTATATAGCAGACTTATTCTCGAAAAGACGCTATCAATTTTCCCAGCGTGAAAATTGCGCTTGCTCTCGGCTTCGCTCTTCCCGCTTTGCGGGAAACCATGCCCGCTCAGCCTGCGAGACACTTTTCTCAAATAAATCTGCTATAATTTTTATTATGAAGAAAGGAGATATTTTAGTTTCAGGCGTTCAGCCGACAGGAAAACTTCATATTGGAAATTATTTGGGAGCGTTAAAAAACTTCGTTGATTTGCAGAACTCCGGAAAATATCAATGCTACTTTTTTATCGCTGATTTGCACTCTTTAACAGGAGAGTTTAATCCTAAAGAGAAACAAAAGCAGATTCTTAATTTAACCGCTGATTTTTTGGCGGCTGGCCTGGACCCGAAAAAATCGGTCATTTTCCAGCAATCTCAGATTCCCGCGCATAGCGAATTGATGTGGATATTAAACACAATAACGCCAATGGGGGAATTAGAAAGAATGACTCAGTTTAAAGAAAAAGCTGGAATGGGGGATTATTTGTTATATTTTAAACAGCTTTCAGAGAATATAAATGTAGAGCGTCCAGAAGAAGAAAAAGCATGGGAAGAATACGAAAAAATTAAAAACTTCGAAAAATATTATAAAGAACTTTTTAGTAGGGAAATTGAACCAACGGAAAAAGATTTAGTAGATCTCCATAAAATATTAAATCTTTTGAAAAATTTATCATCAACATATAAGCAACTAAGAGAATTTTCTAGAGCAACAAACAATTTGCTTGACGAATATGTAAAGAGGTCAAAAACAAAATTTGGTCTATTCGACTATCCGGTATTGATGGCAGCGGACATCATTATTTATAATGCTAGATTTGTTCCGGTTGGCGACGACCAACTTCAGCATTTAGAGCTAACAAGAACGGTTGTTAGAAAATTCAATTCAAAATTCGGCAAAACATTTATTGAGCCGAAAGCGATTCAGACGGAAACTCCGCGGGTAATGAGTTTGGCAAATCCAGAAAAGAAAATGTCAAAATCCCAGCCCGAGAGTTGTCTTTTCATAGACGATTCTCCGGAAGAGATAAAAAATAAAATTAAAAGAGCGGTTACTGATTCGGGTTCGGAAATAAAATATGATAAAAAAAATAAGCCGGCGATAAGCAATTTGCTTGAAATATATTCGGCTTTAAGCGGTGATGTAATTGTAAAATTAGAAGATGAATTTTCGGGTAAAAACTATTCAGTTCTTAAAAATGATTTGGCGGAGCTGGTGGCTGATTATTTTAGCGATTTCAGAAAAAAGAAATCAGCCTTGCTTAAAAATCCGGTCAAGCTTCGCTTGGCCTTGGAGTCCGGCTCGGAAAAAGCTTCAAAAATCGCCAATAAAAAAATCTTAGAAGTTAAGAAAAAAGTAGGATTAATTTAGAATAAATTATTTTAAACTTTTTTGAACGGCACTTGAAATAATGGCCGTTTTTTTGTATATTTAAAGGGATGTTTAGAAATCTTAAAAATTTCAATCCCGCGGAAATTGAAGAAAAAGTGCTTGAATTTTGGCGGATTAATAAAATTTTTGAAAAGTCGGTTGAAAAGCCGGCATCGGAAAAGTCCAAAGAGGACTATGTTTTTTTTGACGGACCTCCTTTTGCCAATGGTTTGCCCCATTACGGGCACATTTTAGCTTCAATAATAAAAGACGCGATTCCGAGATACCAAACAATGAAGGGAAAAAGCGTGAAAAGGCGCTGGGGCTGGGATTGCCATGGCTTGCCGGTTGAGTTTGAAATTGAAAAAGAATTGGGGCTAAAAAGCAAAAAAGACATAATTAATTTTGGCGTTGAGAAATTTAACGAAGCGGCGAGAGTCAGCGTTTTGAAATACGAATCGGAATGGAAAAAAACAATTCCTAGAATTGGCAGATGGGTTGATATGGCTAATCCGTATAAAACAATGGATGTTGGATATATGGAGTCCGTTTTGCATGTCTTTAAAGATTTATACGACAAAAATTTAATTTACAAAGGTTATAAGCCGATGCATATCTGCCCACGCTGTGAAACAACACTTTCTAATTTTGAAGTTACCCAAAATTATAAAGATATTGAAGATTTCGCGGTTACGTTGAAATTTGAATTAGTTGATGAGCCAAAAACTTTTGTTTTGGCTTGGACGACGACTGCCTGGACTTTGCCGGGGAATGTCGCTTTGGCCGTAAATCCGAAAATCAAATACGTGAAAATAAAAATCGCCGGGAATGAAAAATATATTCTCGCGGAAGAAAGACTAAGCGTTATTAAGGAAAAATACGAAGTTATCGAAAAATTTAAGGGAGATAAGCTAGTCGGCAAAAAATACAAACCACTTTTCAATTATTACGCAAATGATAAAATTTTAAAAAACCGCGAAAACGGCTGGAAAATTTATCCAGCGGATTTTGTGAGCATTGAAGAAGGCACGGGCATTGTACATATTGCTCCGGCTTTCGGCGCCGAAGACATGGAATTGGGCAAAGAATTTAATTTGCCTTTTGTCCAGCACGTTGGAATGGATGGCAGAATAAAACAGGAAGTTAAAGACTTTGCCGGCTTAAAGGCAAAACCAAAAGAAAATACCAGAGAAACAGACGAAAAAATAATCAGTTTTCTTTCCGGAGGAAATTCGGTTTTTGGGCATGAAAAAGTAGTTCATTCTTATCCTCATTGCTGGCGTTGTGAAACTCCGCTTTTAAATTACGCGGCGTCTTCGTGGTTTGTGAAGGTGACGGCGATAAAGGACGCGCTTGTTAAGCTTAATCAAAAAATAAGCTGGTTGCCGGAGCATGTTAAAGACGGCAGGTTTGGCCAATGGCTTAAAGACGCCAGAGATTGGGCTATTTCAAGAACCCGTTTTTGGGGCTCTCCGCTTCCGGTTTGGGAATGCGAAAAATGCGGAAAATTAAAAATTATCGGTTCGGTTGAAGAAATAAAGAAAAATTCGGACAGTTCGGGAAATAAATATTTTGTAATGCGGCACGGGCAAGCAGAAAGCAATTTATTGGGTATTGAAAGTTCGGATTACAGAAATAATCACCATTTGACCGAAAAAGGAAAAAAGGAAGTTGCGGCATCGCTGAAAAAGCTTAAGGGAGTTGATATGATTTTTTCTTCCGATTTTATCCGGACAAAAGAAACTGCGGAAATCACCGCAAAACACTTGGGGATTAAAAAGGTAATTTATGACAAAAGGCTAAGAGAGGTTGATGTTGGCGCTTTTAATAATAAGTCAATAAGC
The DNA here is from genome assembly GCA_021817915.1 of bacterium. Taxonomy (GTDB): domain Bacteria; phylum Patescibacteriota; class Minisyncoccia; order UBA6257; family UBA9933; genus QYPD01. Next base: position 4,325 of record JAKAFV010000041.1, read on the forward strand.
GAATACGAAAATTATTACTCTTCGTTTGAAGAGGAATTTATTAAACCGACTCCGGGAGGCGAGAATTTAACGGAATTAAAAAACAGAATGTCTGATTTTATTTATGATATTGAAAAGAAATATTCCGGCAAAAATATTTTAATTATCAGCCATGAATATCCGATTTGGCTTTTGTTCGCCGGAGCCGAAGGCGCGGATGCCAAAGGGGCAATCGCGATAAGAGAAAATAAAGACGCTTTTTTGAAAACTGGAGAAATTAAAACTTTAAAATTTATTCCATTACCGCACAATAAAAATTATGAGCTTGATTTGCACAGACCATATATTGATAATGTGGAATTTTCTTGCGGTTGCGGAGGTAAAATGAAAAGAATTGAAGACGTTTTCGATTGCTGGTTTGAATCGGGCTCAATGCCATACGGCCAAGCACATTATCCATTCGCTCTTACTCAAAACTCAAAACTCAGGGCTCAAAACTTTGCGCCCGTGCCGGCGGAATTTATCGCCGAAGGAATGGACCAGACTCGAGGCTGGTTTTATACATTGCTCGTTCTTTCTACGGCTTTGTTTGATAAGCCGGCGTATAAAAATGTCATTGTTAACGGCATAATTTTGGCGGAAAGCGGTCAAAAAATGAGCAAGCGCCTTAAAAATTATCCCGACCCAATGGAGCTTGTTTCAAAATATGGCGCGGACAGCTTAAGGCTTTATCTGCTTTCTTCGCCGGTGGTAGCGGGCGAGAATTTAAATTTTTCCGAAAAAGGCGTAGATGA
>JAKAFV010000042.1 GCA_021817915.1 bacterium
GGAAATAGAAGGTGAAATGGGAGCGCAATTTGTCGGTCTTCAGGCAAGAATGATGGGCCAGGCATTAAGAAAAATCACCGCTCTGGCTGCTAAGGGGAACGTTCTAATTATTTTCATAAACCAGTTGCGAGATAAAATCGGGATGATGGGATATGGCGAGCCGACAACCAATCCGGGCGGAAGGGCGCTGAAATTTTTTGCTTCGGTAAGAATTGATTTAAGGCTTATTGCCTAGATTAAAAAGGGAGAAGAGGCGATTGGCAATCGCACCCGCGCCAAGGTCGTCAAAAATAAAGCGGCAGCGCCGTTTAAAATCGCGGAGTTTGACATAATATACGGCGAAGGAATTTCTTATGAAGGTGACGTTCTGGCGGTGGCAATAAAAAATGGAATTGTAAAAAAAGCCGGAAATACTTATTCATTCGGAGACGAAAAAATTGGCGTTGGCATGGAAGCTAGCAGGCTCAAGCTAAAAGAAGACAAAAAATTATTAAACGAGATTAAAAAGAAGACCTTAGAAGCTTTAAAAGGTGAAGAGTAAAAAAATACCACTATCATATATGATAGTGGTATTTTTTATTATGGTCATTTAATATTTGTCGCGCGATCGCGCAATACTATGATTAATCATAGTGTTAAAGAATAAATTGTCATGCTATGACCGGTCATAGCGCGCGATTAATTAATTTAAACAGGCACTATGCTATAGCATAGTGCCTGTTTATTTATTTGCTATGCTGTGGCCGTTGGTTATGTGGGCATATAACAAGGCGCTATGATTAATCATAGCGCCTGAAAAAATAATTATTTGTTACGCCACAACATGGCATGCTATGAAGGTTCATAGCATTAATTCCGTAAGTAATTATTTATTTGTTGCGGTATATAATGCCTGAATTTCGGCGGCGGAAAGAGCGCGGTTATAAATGCGAGTATCATCTAAATAGCCATTTATATAAGAATTATTTATTGTTTGCATCCCCAATCTATTTATTCGTGCAGAACCAGTGGACTTAGTATTATTTTTTATAAATTGTCCGTCGAAATAATATTTATAATTTGTTCCGTCATATGTTCTAACCACAAAATGCCACGCGTTTAAACCTATATTAAATCCCGCATTCATACAGGTCCAAGTATCAGCGAGTTCGCAAAATTCTGCGCCAGTATAAGCAAAATAGATGGAATTTGATGTGTTGCCGCCGGGAAGATCGATAATGCCACCATTATCTTTGTAACTTAATAAATAAATCCAAAAAATTTCTGAGTGGTTAGCGTAAATAGTTGATTTATTTATATCTATATAGTTATTAACTCCATTAAATGACAATGCATAACCTCCAACCTTGCCAGCAGTATAAGTAGGTCCATTGGTAAGCGTTCCATTATTCCCATGCCCTGACGCATCATACGCCGTAGTTCCAGAACCTTCATCAAATTTCCAGTAGCCGACTAATGAAGTATCGCCATAATCAAGAGGAAGAAGGGTTAAGTTTGAGCCAAGTTCATATAGTCCTGTATATTGGCCTCCGTCGGTGGAAGTTTTGTCGTTTCCTCCTCCAAGCTTGTATTTAGCTGATTCCATAGACGTGGCAAGTTCCCAAGAACCTCCTGTTATATACGTATAGTAATTGCCCGTGGAAGTCGCATTTACGGGATCTACAGGTAAAACTGATAACGGAGTTGTAAAGGTGATAGACGAGAAATTAATTGGTATCCAGCCCGTAGAATCTGTTTTTTGAAGATTTGTTGAAGTGGAGCACGCATAACTCCAGCCTGCGGGCAGAGTGGGAAGCCCTAAATTGGCGCAAGTGGCTGAAGAATCAGCTATGGAAACATATACAGTGTTTGCCGAACCCAAAGAAGAACCGCCATCCGCGATATACAGAGATATCGCTTTGTTTATGCTTGCCAATTCTTCCGCTCTTCTGGAATCTCTGGCTGATTTCATCTGTTCTCCAGGATTTATTGTGAGGACGACTACAGTGGCAAGAATTGCCATGATGGCTATTACAATAACGAGTTCTATGAGGGTGAAGGAGTTGGGCTTTATTTTGTTAAATGTTGAATGCGACATGGGTTAATGGAATTATATTATATAATTTTCCATTTGTCGCGTTTTGGGTATTGTAGATAAATAAAAATCCCGCCTCACACGGGATTTTTTACCCCACACATAACTTGTTATGTGTGAGGTGTATTTTATTTATCCTATCTTCCGAAAGACCTAGGGCCTCCGAATGATTGGCGTTTTTCGCGGAAGCAGTTTCTGCACATAAGTTGATCCATTCTTTCCGGGCTCGGTTCAAACGGAAGCTCTGTTATTTCGCCCCCGCATTTTGAGCATTTCCAATCGCCTTTGAACATCTGCCTTTGGAAACCGCCTTGTTGGTTGTCGTTATAAGCCATTTTTGCTTTTTATTTTAATATTTCGCCCTTTTAATTATTCCGAATTTAAGGCAAAACAGCTTATTTAAGGCGCTTGTCTTAAAGCTTTTTATTTAATTTATTTCTTTAACGCTTCGTCAATTATCTGCGAAAAGCGCGTAAATGGATAGGCTCCTTGCACCATCTCATCGCCTATATATATTGTCGGCGTGGAAAGCTGCGGAAGAATCGCTTTGGCTTCGCTTAGATCAATATTTACTTCAGAAGCGTATTTTTTTAAATCGTAACATGAAAGAAACTCATCAACATCCATCTTTAAATCACCGGCGATTTTTTTAAAAGTATCGCGGTTTAAATTTCCGGTATGCTCGCTATTTCCGGACTTTTTCAGCTCCGCGATTTCAGTCTCAAAAATAGCGTCATGATAGTCCCAATACTTTCCTTGGTCTTTAGCGCATTCAGCTGCTTCGGCGGCAGCGGTCGATTCTTGCCCAAGAAATGCCAAGTCTTTATAAACCATATTTACTTTTCCGGTTTTAATATAGGTTTCTCTAATTTGGCGTTCGGCTTCTTGATAGAATTTTCCGCAAAACGGGCACTGATAATCGCTGTAAATAAAAATTGTTAGCGGAGCTTTTGCGTCTCCTAAAATGACATCGTCGCCTATCCGGGGCTTATTTAAGGCGCCGGCAGTTTCTTTTTCCGCGCTTCCTGTCTGGGAGCCCGGTTTTAGCCCGACCGCGTAAATAATAGAGCCCGAAATTAAAATAGCGGCTACCAGAATGCTTGCCGCCAGAAAATTATCTTGTTTTTTTGATGAATCTTCCATATAAATGTTATTATATTTAATAATAATTAATATTATAATAGTAAGGTAAAAATTTTTGTTGTCAATAAGATAAAAAATGAAAGAATTTTTAACTGAAGCGCTAGTTTTAAGCGTTGATGATTCCGCCGAATTTGACAAGGCTGTTGTTTTATATACGAAGGAATTGGGCAAGGTTTCCGCAAGAGCCAGGGGCGCCAGAAAAATAACTTCAAAATTAACGGGGCATCTTCAGCCTCTTGATTTTACGAGAGTGCGTTTGATAGGGGAAAATAATTTTCAAATAGCTGATGCCTTGGCTTTTAAAAAAATGGAGCGGTCTCCGGAATCTTTGGCGGCGGTAAAATTCGTGCAAGAAATGACGCCCGAGCTTCAGCCCGACCACGATTTGTGGAATCTTCTTAAAAAAGGCAAAAAATTTTCCAATAAAGAAGTATTGGGCGTTTTGGGATTTGATTCGGCTTTCTCCGAGTGCGGATCTTGCGGGGCAAAAAAACCGGAATTTTTCTTAAAGACAGAACAATTATTTTTATGCAAGCGTTGCGCTTCCAAAGCGCCAAAAAATGAGATAGTATTAATATAATGGCTCTATTAGAAGACCAAAATAAAAACGAAATCAATTTGAAAAATTCCGAAAAACTCGGGTGGGCGGAAGGATTTTCCGGGAATACGAAGCCTTTTTCAAAAATTTATTCTGAAATAGACAAGGCAAGCAAGCCTTTGTTTTGGGGAGTATTGGCTATTTTTGTATTGGCGGCGGCGGGCGTCGGCTTTTATTTTTATTCATATCTTGTTAATCGCGACATCGCTTTTTCTTTAAGCGCGCCCCAGAGCGTTTTGGCGGGCGTGCCGTTTGACATTGAAGCGGAAGCAAAAAATAATTTTAGCAATCCGCTTAACGACGTAAAAATATCCATTGTTTTGCCGGAAGGGACTTTTTTCTCGGGAGAAAGCAAGAATAAAAGGTTTTACGATAAAAATTTCGGGACTCTCGGGCAAAACGCCAATTTTCAGGAAAAAATTTCAATAGTCGCCCTTCCGGGCAGCCAAGCGCTCAAAAAATTTGACGTTAAAATTTCTTATTATACTCCGGCGCTGGGAGCCGGTTCGCGGTTTGAACAAACAAAAACAGTTGAAATTTCTACGGGCGAACCGGCTTTAAAATTAGACGTTGTCACGCCCCAGAAAGTTTTAAATAATGAAGATTTTGAAATAGAAGTCCGTTATCGAAATACGGCGGACATAAGCCTTTCAAATGTTAAATTAGAGCTGGGGTATCCCGAATCGTTCATTTTTAAAAATTCAACGATAGCTCCGTCGGAAAAAAATAATATTTGGATTATTGGGGATTTGCCAAAAAACAGCCAAGAGGGAAACTTGATAATAACAGGCAGGGTCGTCAGTTCAGACAAATCATTTTTTGAGATAAAAGGCGGTTTGCGCGCGGGAGTGTCCGGCCAGGAATATTTAATAAATGAAAAAACGGCTCAAATAAGCATCGCTTCGTCTCCATTGATTTTAAGCGTGAGCCTTGGCGATAAGCAAAATTACGTTATTTCGCAGGGGGAAAATTTAAGATATAAAATAAATTACCGCAATTCTTCCGATGTCGGATTAAACGACGCGATAATCACGGCAAAGCTTGCGGGAGAGATGTTTGATTTCCAAACTTTTAGCAGTAACGGATTCTTCGATTCAAAAAATAATATAATAACTTGGAATGTCGCGAATACCTCGAATCTTCGCGTAATCGGGCCGGGCGCCAGCGGTTATGTGGAATTTCAAATTAGGACAAAAGACGCATTTCCGATTAAAAGAGAAAGCGATAAAAATTTTGTTTTGAGCGTGGCG
>JAKAFV010000043.1 GCA_021817915.1 bacterium
ATGTTCATGAATGTATTAGAGCAAAACTTCTTTAGAGGGCAACTGACCGATTTTTACGGTCATCGCCGCGTCAAAAAAGTTTTTCTCGCTTAAATTATAAGCCCCTAAAATCTTTCCGCCCTTCTTTTCAACGCTCTTGAAAAACTTATAAACCGGGCCGGCAATATCAGAAATGTCTTTTTCTGAATAAACCACTCCCAATTGCGAATCAAATTGTTCAGGATTGAAATCAATTTTTTTCTTTTCAAAAGCAATTCTTAAAAGTTTCTTTTTGATAACTTTCATTTTCGCTTCAACCGCTTGCAACGCCCGGCGCAAAGCTTTTGTGTCTTCAACTCCGATTCCGCTGAAATCGACAAAAACTAAGCTTTTGTTCTTTTCCAAAAGCTCTTCGCCTTGTTTTAACCTTTCGCCTTTTTGTGTTCTGTTTAACATCGCGATACGAAACTACGAATTCATGCGAATCTACGAATGGCTACAAATATATTTTTATTCGGATTTATTCGTAAATTCGGATTGTAATTTTCGGATTAAATAAAAACGACCTTTCGGCCGCAGATAAAAAAGCTTTAGCTTCCTCGGCAGGTCTTACAGTTATGCTTTCCATTCGCATGTGCCTATTCGCTAAGGCTTTCGCATACTGCCTGCTGTCTGCGGATTTGTTTTAATATTAATCTCCCGCGCCTCTTTTGTCAACCCCGGCAATCCCTAATTAACCCCTAACAATTGTTACATAAATTACATGCTATAGCATAAGATTTATGCAACAATTTAAAACGCTTATTTATCACTAACCAGCGGCACAAAGCTGAAGCCAAAATGCTCTTTTCGGCTATATTTGCCCTTGCCTGTTTTGTCTATTACCACCACGCTATTCCCTACCGGCGCTACGATTCTACCCCCTATTTTAAGCTGTTTTTTCCACTCATCGGGCACATCGCCTTTTGCCGAAGCTCCGGCAAGTATTTTGTCGTATGGAGCCTCTTTTTTATAACCTTTCGTGCCATCAGCCAAAAAAAGTTTGACTATCCCCTTTCCTACAAAATCATATTTCGCCAAATTCTTTTCCGCGAATTCTTTTAATTCAGGAACGCGTTCTACGCCGATTACATTGCCTGTTATCTGCGCCAAAAGCGCCGTTGTCCATCCTGAACCCGCGCCAATATCTAAAACTTTTTCTTCCGGCTTCGCTTCCAAAAGTTCCAAAAGAAAAGCAACCGTTAATGGCTGGGAAATTGTTTGGTCGTATCCAATCGGCAACGGCACATTGGCATACGCGCTGTCTTTAAATTCTTCCGGAACAAAATCCGCTCGGTCTATATTTTTAAACGCCTCTATGAGTAAAGGCGTTTTAAGATATCCGTCGCTAATTAAAGAATTTATTAAATTTTCATAATTTGGGTTCATTTTTAAAATGTGGATAACTCATTGACCAAATACCTGATTTTTGTTAATATTATATCAAATTGCGAGAAAATCACAATTTTTTCGCACGTTAACATCAATGTAGAAGGAGGTGGTGTATTTGAGCGTGATATTGATTTACCATTAACGGCGTCATTGCAATAATGACAAAACTCTGTAATCAAAAAATTCAGATCAGGAGAATATCTTATGTGCGATGGAGCAAAACGTCGTTGCGGCAAATGCGACAGCTGCAGAAAGCGAAAAGCCGCCAAACGCCAGTTGAACAAAACGATTCGCAGGGTAAATCACCAGGCAAAGCTCAAGACAAAGTCTAAGCGTACAGTGCACATACGCAGCCGGCTCCCTGATCGAGTCACCGCATGCGCTGCTTAAGGCAAAACACATCACACAGTATCGAACAGAGCGGGTCCTGCTATACCGATATCGGTAGGACCCCTCTTTTTTTATAATAAGAATTTTTTACTTGTCGCCTTTGTCTTTTTAGACTACGGCGGACCAATGGCGGGAGTTGAGGGAATCGAACCCCCGATCGCTGTTTTGGAGACAGCAGGTATGCCACTTACCTAAACTCCCCAACAAGCTTCAAGTTTCAAGCTTTAAGCTTTATACTTTTGCCTGTTTATGAATTGTGTGTTTTTTGCACCATTTGCAATACTTTTTAAGTTCAAGCTTTCTTTCTTGGCTCTTTTTCCTGCGAGTATAATAATTAAACCGCTTGCAAACGGTACAGCGCATTTTTATTAAGTTTTCCGAAAATTTAGATTTAGCCATTTGTTTGTTTATTTTATACCTCCAAATAATATACCATAATTCTAAATATGGCAAGCTCGGCGAATCGCAATTAAAAAGTGGAAAACTCCAGTAGCGCGTTCCTTGAATTTAGGGTACAATATTTACAGACATTAGGATGAAGCGGGTTGTGAGGACTCCGCTTTGTCTGATGGAAACAATAAAAAATCCGTCCGCCAATTGGCGGACGGATTTTTTGTCTATCTATATTTTTTGTGGGTGATACAGGATTTGGACCTGTGGCCTTTTCCGTGTCGAGGAAACGCTCTACCCCTGAGCTAATCACCCATTTATTTATATTTTACCAATATCTTCTTAATAAAGATATCGCTTAAATATACTAATTTCCTTTGAATCGCTACGTTCCCGCAACGGATATTGCAGACGCCATTATAATATTCATAGGTTTTAGACCCGACAGTTCTTTTATCAAAACTTACTCGTTGAAAATTATTCAAAGGCAAATTTAACTCGTTAGACCAAAAACTTTTCATTGCTCTTATATTCGAACCACTTTGATTTCATATATACATTATACCGCCAGAGCTACAAATTTCAAAATGGATAATTGATCATTTTTGAGCCGATGGTGGGAATTGGACCCACGACCTCTTTCTTACCAAGAAAGCGTTCTGCCACTGAACTACATCGGCTTTTAAACGAGCCGGAGAGAGGAGTCGAACCCCCAACCTTCGCTTTACAAAAGCGCTGCTCTGCCATTGAGCTACTCCGGCAGAAAGTGCGCAGGGAGACCTGCCTGCCGATAGGCAGGGATTCGCCTACAAGTAAATTTCCTGACGGAAATTTCTCGCAGGCCGCCCCTCGCGGCGCTCGCCTTGCTCCGCTAGCTAGCGGAGCAAACTCGCACTACGCTGCGGTCTTCGAATCCTTTCTACCCATATTCAGAAAATTTAGACGTACTTCGTACGCCAAAATTTTCAGAAAGTGCGCAGGGAGGGATTCGAACCCCCGTAGCCACTAGGGCGTGTGATTTACAGTCACATGCGATTGACCGCTCCGCCACCTGCGCAATCTACATATTCTCGTCTGTCTTTTCTTCAATGATATCTTCCGGCTGGCGCTCAAACAAGCTTGGCTTATCAGCCCCATTATTCTTATTGCCGTTATTTTTATAACTTTTTACTGCGTCCAAATAGTTGTTTGTTAAATTAACAAGCTTCATCAATAATAATTTGAACTTTCTCAAGCTCTTTTCAACAAGATTATTGAAGAACGCGTCAAATTTCTCAAATCGGTCATGCGAAAAAATTTTGTCCAATTTGCTTATATGACCGTTTATGTCATGCGCTATGTCGTCGCCGACTCTCGGCGCCGCCCGGGCAATGAGATAAATCATTATCCCCAATCCCGCCATTATTACGATTTGAAGGAGAAAATTATACACGCTTCGCTTAAATGATACTAATCTACGAATTTTACTAATGATACGAATGAATACGAATTCGTATTATTCGTGGCATTCGCACGCATTCGTATATTGGTATTACGTTAAATCTCGTACCTGCAAAACCTTTCCACTTTCATGTTCTCGCCCGTTTTGGCGATAACCCTTTTAATTAATTCGTCTACTGTTATTGATTCATCTTTAACATACGGCTGTTTTAAAAGCTCTTCAACGTTTTCCGGGCTCATAGCGGTAATCTGCATCGCCACCTCATTCGCCAAATTCTGGAAATCGTCGCTTCTTCCAACGAAATCTGTTTCACAGCGGATATCAAGCAAAACCCCAACTCTGCCGTTGTGGATATAAGATTTTAAAACTCCCGCGCCGGTAGAACGTTCTTTCCTTTTTTGGAAAATAACTTCTCCTTTTTCGTGAATAATGGCAATCGCCTTATCGAAGTCTCCGCCCGCTTCCGCGAGAGCGCGCTGGCAATCCATTACGCCCGCGCCGGTTGCTTCTCTTAATTTTTTAACATCGTCCGACATGTTATTGTAAGTTTAACCGTTTATAATTTTATTTACCACCCAGTCGATGCTCATTTTGGAATGGTCATTTGCCGGAATCGGCCAATCGATTTTTGACGGGTCGTCATCGCTGTCTAAAATTGCCATCACCGGAATCTTTGTTATTCTCGCCTCGTGGATAGCCGCCGCGTGCCCTTTAATTGAAGAATCAATTACGAAAACTAAATCAGGAAGCCTGGTCAAGTCGCGCACTCCGCCGAAAAGCTTTTTCATTCTTTCAATCTCGCGGTTTATTACGACTCTTTCTTTTTTGGTGTATTTATCCAATTTTCCGCTCAACAAATCGGCTTCGGTCTTTTTAAGATACTCTATCCGCTTTGAAAGGACGTTGAAATTCGTAAGCAAACCGCCCGGCCATCTGTCATTTATTCTTTGGAATTTGAACTTCTCCGCCAATAAATCAACCGCGTCTTTCGCCGCCGCCTGCGTGGCGACAACCAAAACCAGCTTCCCTTCTTTGACTTGGCTGTTCAAAAATTTCGCCGCTTCATCCAATGCCGTGATTGTCTGTGACAAATCAATAATCTCAACGCCGTTTCTGGCGCCGTAAATATACTGCCTGAATTTAGGGTTTGTTTTTGCCTTTCTGTGGCCGTACATCAAACCCGCCTTCATCATTTCTTTGACGGCTTCAAGCTCCTTTTCATCGATGACTTCCGCCACCAATTCTTGCTGTAAATCTTGATTTTCCATTTTGTAATTAAATATGGCCACGAATAATGACCTCAACCATTATACAAATAGTCGGCCTAGATCGG
>JAKAFV010000044.1 GCA_021817915.1 bacterium
AATACGAATAATAAGATAACGGCAACTAATATAAAGATATTTTTGTTTTACATACTTTTATTATAGCATATTCAAAATGCTTAAAAAGGTGGATAACTTTTAAATAAGGTTGTATAATGCTTTTATGAACAAAAAAACAATAATAAAGCGCGCTTTTATTCACGCCGTTGGCGCGGCGACTTACATCGCTCTGGTGGCGACATTTATGCCTATTGCCGGAAAAATTTTCGGGCCGGACAATAATAAAAACATTTTAGGGCCAATGGTTTTTTTAATGACCTTAGTGATTTCAGTGGCTGTAATGGGCATGCTAATTTTCGGCAAGCCGATTCTGCTTTATTTAGACGGGCTTAAAAAAGAAGCCGTCTCGCTGATAATTTACACCATAGGTTTTCTTATTTTAACAGTCGCAGCCGCCATATTTTTAACTCTCATAATTGCTTAATACAAAATATCTGCTTCCCTAAAGGGAAGCAGATATTTTTTGACAAAATTCCGTAAATTTAGTTTAATAAAAACAGTTTTAAATAGCACATTAAATTTGTACGCGTAAGCGTTTTTATTTTATGTAAGGTATTACACTCTATTGATGAAAGGAGTCTATATGAAGGGAACCGAAATGACAGTCCGAGCATTGGAACATGCGGGAAATTTGGTGCAAGGTCTTGGCCGTGTCGCAATAGACATGGCCGTTAAAACGGCTGATGAGCAAAAAGTTCTTCGGAGACAAGTCGGAGAGCTTCAGACTCGAAATGAACAGCTCGTCGGTCAAACCGCCAATTTACAGGGGGCCGCGACGATTGAAAAATCAAAGATTATGCCCGCGCTTAAAACCCTGGCTCGGATCAAAGTTATCGCGGATGAGGCTCTTTCAGGAACGGATATTGCCGGGTTGCGACGGGTATTGGCGGAAATCGAGGATAATCTTGATCCCTTCGCAAACTGCAACGGCGACTTTGGCCGGTATGTTGTCGAATATACCGCCGAGCGCGCCAATCTCAAAACAGCAAGAGAAAGGAGGCAAGGGAATGTTTAGCAAATTGTTATCGGAAGAAGAAATGCGGAGATTGTCGCAAGAGGCGGCAAAAAGGACAGTGAAAGAGATGGGCGCCGCTGGAAACATCGGCGAGGCGAGGCAAAAACTCCGCCGAATTCTCGAAGAAGCCGGCATCCCCAACCGGTCAGGCGAAACCGACACTATGCAGTGTTTCATCGTCTGTCTGTGGGAAGTGGTTGTCGAAAAAATCTCCGAGTTCCAAGCCGAGAAGGATAATTTCATCCAGCGGGAACAAACGATGAGAAAAACCATTGCCCGGCTCGCAGGACCCAAAGGCGATAACACAGCCGTCAAATAAACGCGCACGTACCATAATTACCAGAGCAGGCCGCTTTCCTTCGGGAACGCGGCCTTTTGTTATTTTCTTAATCATAACTTAGCAAAAAAGCCTATAATGTGCTTAAATGAATATATGTTGATAGACGACGTAAAAATAAAAATTTCTTCGGGTAAAGGAGGCAAAGGCGCCGTGGCTTTTAATAAAAATTTGATGAGTTTGGGCCCGACTGGAGCAACCGGCGGAAAAGGCGGAAGCGTATATGCCGAAGCAATCGCCGATTTAAGCGCCCTTAACCAATTCAGGTTTAAAAAAATACTTTCCGCTGAAGACGGGCAAGAAGGCAGAAGCCAATTCAGAGACGGACAAGATGGAAAAGATTTGATATTAAGGGTTCCCGTTGGCACGTTAATCCATAATTTAACCACCGGAGAGGAAATTGAATTGGTAAAAATTGGCGAACAAGCGCTTTTGGCAAAAGGCGGAAACGGCGGAAAAGGAAATTTTCATTTTCGCTCTTCGCGAAACACAAGCCCAAAAGAATTCCAGCCCGGCCTCCCGGGAGAAGAATTCGAATTAAGGCTGGAACTAAAGCTCATTGCCGATGTCGGCTTTGTCGGGCTTCCAAATGTTGGAAAGTCCAGCTTGTTAAACGCGCTTACCAATGCCAAAAGCAAAGTGGCAAATTACGCCTTCACCACGCTTGAGCCGAACTTAGGAGTTTATTATGAATTAGTTTTAGCCGATATCCCGGGACTTATTGAAGGCTCTTCGCAGGGAAAAGGCCTGGGCATAAAATTTTTGCGCCATATTGAAAGAACAAAAATAATATTTCATTTTATTTCCGCCGATTCCGCCGACCCGCGCAAAGATTACAAAACAATCAAAAAAGAGCTCGGCCTGTACAACAGCGAACTTCTCAAAAAAGACGAATATTTATTTTTAACCAAAAGCGACCAGCTCGAACCGAAAGAATTAAAAACCAAACTCGCGATTTTAAAAGGCATAAATCCAAAAGCCATAGCCATCTCAATTTTAGACGACGCGAGCATTGACAAGGTAAAAGAGATTTTAAATAAAATTAAATCTGAAAAATAGCCTCTTATCGGCAGTTTTCAAATTTTTCAGATATAACAAACTATTGACGATCGTCAATAGTTTGTTATATCGCGCAAAGTCGCGATTTGCGAAAAATAACTAAAACTTCTACGCAAACACTATCTCCTGCCTCTATAAGAGTTTGAACTTCTGCGTTCGGAGAATCTTTTATTTCTGCCAAAGCTATTTCTGCCAAAACCTCCTCTGCTAAAACGAGGCTCTGTTCTTTCGCGTATCAAATCACTTTTTCTTAACGGGGGAAGTTCGGGAAGCTTTGATATCGGCAACACTGTTCTGATAAGCCGTTCTATCCCCTTTACTTTTCCGCGCTGGTCAGGCGTGGCAAAAGAGATTGCGTGCCCCGTTGCGCCGATACGCGCTGTTCTGCCAATGCGATGGACATAATCTTCCGAGCTCTGCGGAAGGTCGTAATTTAACACAAGCTCTATCCCCTTTACGTCTATTCCCCGCGCGGCAATGTCGGTTGCCACAAGAACGCGGTATTTGCCATTTCTAAACCCTTCAAGCGCTTCCTGCCGTTGTTTGAGAGAACGGTTTGAATGAAGTTCGGTAACCGTGTGCCCCATTGAACGGATGTTTAAAGCGATTTTTTTCGCCGCGAATTTTGTTTTTATGAATATTAAAGCGGAACCGCGATATTCGTATAAAAGTTTTTCCAAAAGCCTGGGCTTGTCGTTTTTTTCAACGAAAAATAATTCCTGGGTGACCTTCGCCGCCGTGGTGCCCGAAGGAGCGATTTCAACCCGCAATGGGAGTTTCATATGAGCCTGGGCGATAGCAATAATATCTTTTGGCATTGTCGCCGAAAAAAGCAATGTTTGTTTTTCGCGGGGCACTTCCCGGAGTATCAATTTCAATTGCGGGGCAAAGCCCATATCAAGCATTCTGTCCGCTTCATCAAGTGTAAGCACGCCGACGGATTTAAGCGAAATGGTTTTTTGTTCCAAGTGGTCAATAATTCTTCCCGGAGTGCCTATTATAATTTGCGGGTTATTGCGGATATCCCGGATTTGATGGCGTATAGGTTCGCCCCCGATAAGAACTGCCGTTCTTACGCCAAGAGGCGTTCCAAATTTATGGAAAACTTCATTTACTTGCGAAGCCAATTCTCTTGTCGGCAATACCACGAGCCCCCTTTTATCTCTGAGCGCCGCCTGAATCATCGGAATCGCAAAAGCAAGCGTTTTGCCCGTGCCTGTTTGGGCAACGCCTATCATGTCTTTTCCTTCTATTGTTAAAGGAATTGATTTTTCCTGAATTGGAGTAGGAACTTTAAAATTAAATTTATCAAGTATTTCCAATATATTGGGAGCAATGCCGAGATTGTAGAAACCAGAAGATTTATTCATTTATTATTTTTATTGTATGCCTAAAAGCTCAACTTCAAAAATCAAAGTTGAATTTGCGGGAATCAATCCATTGCCGACATCTTGGCTGCCATATGCGAGCGCCGGCGGAATAACAAGCTTTCTTTTACCGCCGATTTTCATTCCCGCGACTCCTTTATCCCAGCCCTCTATCACCTGTCCCGCTCCCAAATTAAAAGAGAACGGCTGATTTCTGTCGTAAGAACTGTCAAATTTTTTGCCGTTTTCCAAAGTACCGGTGTAATTAACGCTAACAATATCCCCGGCTTTCGCTTCCGCGCCCGTTCCAATAATTTCGTCTGTTATTTGCAAACCGCTTTCCAAAGTTTTGTTTTCCATTTTATTTTGGTTATTAATATTATTCTTTTCTTTATTTTCGTTTTTATTCCCTAAAAATAAATAAGTGCCGGCCAAAACGATAATGATTATCGCGATAACCAATAGAATAGTTAAATTTTTACTCATACCCAGTAACACTACTTCAACTTAATCACGATAAATCGTGATTGGACTGGAGCAGTGTTTATTGATTAAGCTTATTGCCTAGTAATTTGCCTCGCTTTCGCTTTTATCAAAAAGCGAAACATTGAAGTAGTGTTACTGGGCATATAAAGCCTATCCTACACTAGTTTTAATGAAATTACAATTAAAAAATCCCCGGGATGGCAAGCCAACCCGGGGACGTGTTCCTCTATGCAAACGCCGCTACTGAAATGCTTTGCCTGACTCCTTGTTCCATCATCTGTCTGCTGATCTGCCTTACCATCCCGAGGCAGGACAACGCTTCTTCTATGTCTCGCTCTCCGAAAAGCGCCCGCCACGAAATGTGTTTTCTCACCGGAATATCCAGGACATCATACGGATCCATGCTGCTGGCCTCAAACTCCGGCAAAGGAATAACGTTTTCTTTCTTTTCTTTTCTTAGCAAACGCTGTTTCTTTGCCAGCAAATCTTCTTGCTCTTCCTGCAGCCGCTCGAGATATATGATTATCTCGTCTAAGGTCATGTTGTCGAAGAGATCATGCCATGCATCATGCTTGTCTCTCTTCAGCTTCAACACATTCCCGGGATCCTTTTTTCCTTCCCT
>JAKAFV010000045.1 GCA_021817915.1 bacterium
GCCCTGGGAAGCGGCAAGCTCTAAAAATCCCAGCATCGCCATTCCATGGTTGCAATCCGGAAAATGAGTCGCGTTTCCGCAACAAGGGCGATAAATACTTTTTGCCACCGCTTCAACAAGCGCTTGCTGTTCTCTTGTTAAAGTTATAAACTGGTGCCCGCTATAATGATTCATCGCATTGCCCTTCGCCAATGTCCAACCGCCAGTTGAAGCAAAATTTTCCGCGCCTCCATATTGCTTGTCCATCATCGGACCGGTTTCTAAAACATTATTTTTATTTCCCAAGCCAAGCGCCCATAACAAATTTAAAACTAATCCTGAATTTTGAGAATTAACCACTATATTGCCGTTATCTTCCGCTTCAATCATCTTCTTATCCGCCTCGCTAAGCCCTCCGCTTCTCTGCGAATATAACTCTTCAAACTTATTTTTATCTATTACGCCCGCGTCAATCAATTTTTTCCCTAAATCGCCCCATTTAACGGGCAATTCAATCCCTTGCGAAGGAATGACTTTTTCCTGCAAAGACGCCAAATCAGAACTGCCTGAAACGCTTTCAGCTCCCGCGCCCGAGCCAATCCCATTTTGCTTTGCCAGCAAACCTTGAAACCCTATTCTATAAACAAAAATTACGGCCGCAATCAATAAAAGAGTCAAAATGGCTGAAACCGCCA
The DNA here is from genome assembly GCA_021817915.1 of bacterium. Classification (GTDB taxonomy): domain Bacteria; phylum Patescibacteriota; class Minisyncoccia; order UBA6257; family UBA9933; genus QYPD01. The sequence goes on from JAKAFV010000045.1 coordinate 675, forward strand.
TGCTGTTAAATTTTTTAAAATGGCCTTCCATATTTTTGAAATTAAAATTAATTACGGAGTGACGTTTGCGTCGATGGACAAATTCAATTTCCCGCCGGAATTTTCGACAGAAACCACTCTACTTATTCTTCCCACTCCAGCCGGACCGTGAGCAGCCGGGTCAAAAACAACCAAAATTTCCGCTTCCTGGCCTTGCTCAATCGTCTCTTTTATATTGGGAATAACTCCCATGCCCTGCATTCCAAACGGCCCAATTTCATCGTTGCCTTTTATTAAAGAAGCCACCGTGCACATACAAGACGTGTAAATTTTATTTATTGTCATTGGCCCTGTCCCCGTATTTTTTATTTTAAAAGAATGCGAAACTTTTCCATCGGCCATTGAAACCGCGCCGAAACTGAAAGATTGCTCTTGAGCGGAAAGAACCCCTCCGCCTGCTGAAACCGCTTCGAAATTGCCCCCGTTATCGTTTGACAGCCTGGAAAGCCATATCAGGCCGAAAACAGCAGAAACCGCTATTAAGATTAAAATTATATTTTGATATTTTTTCATGTTTTATTTATGTAAAGTTTTTAATTTTTAATATTTCTTCAATCATTTTATTTTTCTGTTTTTCGTTTGTGCCGCTCATCGCCTTGGCGAAACAAGTTTTTAAATGGCGCTTTAACAGCTTAGCGTTGGCGGATTTTAAAAGCCCGCTAACCGATAAATTCTGCTGGAGAATGTCTATGCAATATTTTTTGCCTTCGACCATTTTTATGACATTGCCCAAATGGCTCTGCGCCTTTTTTAAAGCAATAAGTATTTCTTTGTCTTCTTTTGTATGTTCCATGCCAAAATAATATACCTAGGGGGTAGGTATGTCAAGCGTCTGAGTTATCCACCATGGCAAACAGCAAGACATAAGATTTAAGAAGTAAGAAATAAAAAAGATTACGGTTGGAGAATATCCTCTGTTCTGCCGTTAATTGAAATAACAACGTCTTTTACCGCAGGAAATTGCCTTAACGTCTCAATTATCTGCCATCTTATGGCGGAAACCCTGCAAGAACCGCCAACCTGAAATTCCAATTGCTCGTTAAATTCAACTTTTGCCACGCCGTTTTCAACCGTAAGCTTTTCAATTTTCACGCCAGAATTGATGCTTGTAAAAAATCCTTTTGCTTTTTCTTCCGCTGTCGGGCCTTTTAACAATTCTTCCAGCGCGGCGCGAGCGACAGCCGAAGTTTTAAAAACAATCCTATCAACCGAAAAAACTTTATTACAAGAAGCTTCAGGGTCCATCTTGGAATTATTAAAATACGCTTTTACAACTATTGATTTTGCGAAGGCTTCAAATTTTACCGGAACCGACAGCTGGTCGTCATTTTCCGGTAAACCCGAAGGATTATCTTTTTCTAAAATCAAAACTCCCGAACTTATCGCTGGACTCTCAAACGCCAAAATCGCTTTAAAGGGCACAAAATCAGTCGTCATCCACTCGTCTTGAGCTTGAGCTATTGCTCGACCAAGTATTTTCCCGTTCGTGTCTAAAATAACTATCGGAAAACTTGCTTCAAAAAACCAATTTCCTCTTGCCTCCCCTTCTATGACAATCGGGCTTCTAATTATTTGGTTTGGGCGAGGATTGTTTATTCTTATCAAATCCATTTTTTCCAGTTCATTGCCAATATTTTCAATAAATCTTTCGCCGCTCGGCGTTACGCACTGGCTTGGATAAGTTTCCATAATTGGATAACCGGCCGCGGCGCAATCGTCAAAATTGCTTATTATTTTATCGCACCCTTCAACTGGAACCGGACTTGAAGGATTGCCATGCTTAACCCATTCGCCATTTTGGCAAAGCCAAGAATCTTCATCACCGCTTAAAAACCTTAAACCGAAAATAGCCAGCCCAACGGCTATTATTAAAATTCCAATTATTAAAATTATTTTTTTCATATTTTTATTATACCAAATTTTTATTAAATTATCTTTTAAAAAACAGGGCGATCAAAAAGAACAACGATGCCGTCAATATCACAATCGGACCCACGGCAAAATTAATCGCCTGAGCTAAAATAATTCCTATAACACAGCTCAAAACCCCAAAAACTATTGAGCCGATTTCATATTGCCTCATATTTCGGCTAATAATCCTTGAAATCGCTGCCGGGATAATTACCAAAGCGCCTACTAAAAGCGACCCCACCACTTTTACGCCCAATGCCACTATGATTGAAATTATTAAAAGATAAATAAAATTGTATTTTTTAACGTTTATTTTGTTGGCGACCGCCAGATCTTCAGAAACCGAACCCAATATCATTTTGGGATAAATTTTTGCTATTACAAAAATAACCAGCAAGCTTATTATCGCCGAAACCAAAGCGTCCGCCGCAGAAACCCGTGAAATGTTTCCGAAAAGCGCTTCAAGAAGCTCCGGCTCGGGAGTGATCAAAAAACCCAAAGCCAGGCTGAAAACAAAAACTATTCCGACTAAGGTTTCCATTGGCAATTTCGTTTTCGGCTCTAAATACCAAATCGCCAAAACGCCGAGAAAAAGAAAGACAAAAGCTCCCCAGGAGACATTCAAGCCCAAAAGCAGAGCCAGGCCCATTCCCGGCAAAGCCACATGCCCCAAAGCGTCTCCCACCAAAGCCATGCGCTTGCTCACCATTAACGAACCCACATAGCCTGCCGCGCCTCCCACAAAAATCGCGGTTATTAAACTGTAGATTAAATTAATATCCATATAACTTTATTATACAAAACAAATCTTTTCCCGCCAGCGATTTTCCGCTCGGATAAATTGTATTCGCTTAAAGTAAAAAACCGACGGAAAATCTGCGAACTCAACCCCGCTGTAAGCGGGGGGATTCAAACAGCGCGATTTTCCCGATTTTTCACTTCTCGCTCGGCAATTTATAGTCTCGCTCCAAAATGCTAGCTATGGAAAAGATCTGTTTTTAATTTTGAGAAGAAAATTTTGTTTTAACCGAAACCCCACAGCAGGCGAGCTTGGTCTCCCGCGAAGCGGGAGTCGCCGTCGCGAGGACTAGCGAGGCCGCCGCTGGAGCGGCCGAAGCGGGTTGAGGGGAAAATAAAATTTTCTGAACTCGCTTATTTATGGTGCTCGTGCTTGTAAAATTTTATTTCTTCGCCGTAAAGCCTGCGAAAATTTTCAGAGTTTAAAACATTTTGCGGTGCGCCATGGCAGAAAAATTTTCTGTTTAAGCAAAGTACCGAATCGGCGATTTTATAAACAACGCTCAAATCATGGGTAACCATAATTATCGTCAAATTCCTTTCTTTTTCTATTTGCGCCAAAAGCTTGTAAATCGTTTCTTCGCCCTCAATATCTATGCTCGCCGTCGGCTCGTCAAAAATCAAAACATCGGGATTATCCACCAATGCCCAGGCTATTAAAATTCTTTGCAATTGGCCTGAAGAAACTTCGCCCAATTTCTTTTTTAAGACCGCGTTGTTTTTTATTCCCACGGAATCTATTGCCTGAAAAAGTTTTTCTCCGGAAAGCTTTTTAAAGCCCAGAAATTCTTCAACCGTTAAAGGCATAGTTTTTTCAAATGGAAATTTCTGAGGCACATAGCCAATGCGCATTCCCTGCTTCCATCTTATTTCACCGCTAAATTTGTTAGCGCCGATTAAAGTTTTCAAAAGCGCGGTTTTGCCCGCGCCGTTAGGCCCTAAAATAACTAGATTTTCTCCGGCTTTTAAATTAAAGCTTAAATTTTCAATTACTTTTTCCCCGTCTAAAGAAACGTTTAAATTTTTTACTTCAAGAATATTTTGCATTTTTCTTTTTTTAATAGTTCCGCTTTTAATTTAACTCCCCCGTTATACCCGCCGATTTTGCTGTCCGAACGGATTACTCTATGGCAAGGTATATTGGAATTATAATTCTTATTCAGAATATTTCCTACCGCGCGATAGGCTTTCGGTTTTCCCGCCATTTCCGCCACTTTTTTATACGTTAAAACCCTGCCTCTCGGTATCTTGACAACAATTTTCAAAACTTTTTCGGAAA
>JAKAFV010000046.1 GCA_021817915.1 bacterium
AGGTTTTAGAGTGGTTAGGTGACGAAAAACCAATAATTGTTGATGTTGCTGAGCAAAATGAGAGGGCAATACACATATATGAAAAATATGGATTCGTACAGAATAAAGATTCCCCCAAACCAATTATGGAGACTTTCCCAAACGGTAAGCAGATTGTGAATTATCAAATGATCAGGCCAGGAAGGTTAGAAATGCTGGAATGACAAGGTTCGTGGAATGACAAGGTTCGACCTTGTTAATAATTAATAACAAGGTCGAACCTTGTCCTAAACATTTTTGTAATTGAGCCATTCTTTGATTGTATCTTCAAAATCTTTTTTGTTTTCAAAATATTCCGGCAAAGATTTTATTTCCACGATTTTTGTTTCGGGTCTTTTCTCACCAAGGAAATCCAAATAACTGGAGTATTTGTATTTTTTTAGGAATTTTTCCGCATTTTTAAGATTTTTTATTCCGTTCTCTTTCCATCGGGGTTCAATTAATTTAATTGGATTTAGGTGGATGTAAGAAACTAAATATCTGAGATAGTTGTCGTTTCCCGCTATAGATATTTTATATTTTCCTTGAAACAGAGCGCCTGTCCTTTCATTTTTTTGATTGAAATACATAGTGTAGGCAGTTTGCAATTTTTGCATAAATTTACTTATGCCACCGTCACTTTTTTCGTGGAGCAACAAATGAAAATGATTCGGCATTAGACAGTAAGCACAAATATTCACTAAGGTTTCTTCTCTCTCATTATTCAATAATTCCAACAAGGTCGAACCTTGTCGTTTTAAGTCGGCAGGGTAAGTGTTGTTGCAAAGGAAAAGGGAAGCAACGAATCGTGAGTAGTCTTTTTCAGATAGAAAAATTTTTCTTTTTTCTGTTCCTCGATTGTATATGTGGTAATAACAACCAGGCGCTAAAGGTTTTTTGTTCATAGGTAATATTTTACAAGGTTCGACATTGTATAACAAGGTCGAACCTTGTAAAACTTGTATTGTTGAGATTGTTGAGTATAATCTCGTATATGTTTAAAAGGAGAGTAGCCGCATTGTTTCTATTGGCAGTCGCCGTGGCGATTGGCTATTTTGTTTGGACGACCGAAAAACCGGTTGTTACTCCAGGCGCAACCGCTACTTCCACTCCTGCTATCTCTCAATCAAAATGGGCTTTCAGGCTTGGTTTGGATTTAAACGGTGGTAGTCATTTGGTTTATCAGGCTGATACTTCAAAAGTCTCCGCTTCAGAAATTAGCGACGCTATGACAGCTCTTCGCGATGTTATTGAAAGGAGAGTGAACGCTTTTGGCGTTTCCGAGCCCATTGTTCAGGTGCAATCAGGCGGAGTTTTCGGTTCAAATAATAGCAATCGCCTTATCGTTGAATTGCCTGGCGTTACGGATATAAATCAAGCAATCGCGATGATAGGTAAAACACCTCTTTTGGAATTTCGTTTAGTTCACGAATTTCCGGGTTTGTCTCAAGAAGAAATTCAGAAAAAACCGATTGATGAGGTCTTTGTGCCGACCGGTCTTAACGGTCAATATTTAACTCATGCTACTATAAATTTTGATCAAACGACCGGTGAGCCCAAAGTAGAGTTAACTTTTAACAGCGAAGGAACAAAATTATTCGCTAAGATAACCAAAGACAATGTCGGTAAAATTTTAGCGATTTTTCTAGACGGTCAGCCGATTTCCACCCCGGTTATTCGACAAGAAATTCCAAGTGGCACGGCTGAAATCAGCGGAAACTTTACAATCGACGACGCTAAAATTTTGGTTCGTAATTTGAATTACGGCGCTCTGCCGATGCCGATCTCTCTCTTATCCACAGAAACAGTCGGCGCTTCGTTGGGAAGCACAGCGACAAAAGCCGGGGTTCACTCAGGTATCTGGGCGTATATTATAATCGCCATTTTCTTAATCATTTGGTATCGTTTACCGGGTTTGTTGGCGGTAATAGCTCTTGCGATATATGTTGCTCTTAACCTGGCCATTTTCAAATTAATTCCTGTGACTCTGACGTCTGCCGGCATCGCTGGTTTTATTTTATCAATCGGTATGGCCGTTGACGCCAACGTTCTTATTTTTGAAAGAATGAAAGAAGAATTGCGTCGAGGTAGAACTTTGGAAGACGCCATGAAAGAAGGATTTGCTCGCGCCTGGCTTTCAATTCGCGACAGCAATCTTTCCAGTATTATTACCGCTGTTATTTTATATTTCTTTGCCACTTCAAGTATTGTCAAAGGTTTTGCTCTCGTCTTCTTTATTGGTGTTATTACCAGCATGTTCACGGCGATTACCGCTTCAAGAACGCTTCTTCTTGCGATGCGTCTAAAAGACAGCAAATTATCAAAATTTTTATTCAGTTGCGGATTCAGAAAGTAAAATAATCATAAAATATAAATCATATGTTTGTAGTAAAATACAGAAAAATATTCTATTTTATTTCAGGAACGCTTATTCTAATATCTATTTCAGCAATTTTGTTTTGGGGATTAAATCTTGGCGTTGATTTCAAAGGTGGCACCCTTCTGGAATTTAATTATCCTTCTGGCAGACCGAGTTTGGACGCTGTAAACACAGCGCTCAGGCCTTTGAATATTACTGGTCTTTCTGTCCGCCCTGCCGGGACAAATGGTTTTATATTGCATTCTAAACCCTTGGATGAAGCAACCCACCAAGCGACAATAAAAGCGCTGGAAATTGACGGTCAAGTGGTGCAGGAAACTCAATTCAGTTCTGTCGGTCCGGTTTTGGGCAAAGAAGCGGCCTTGAAATCTTTATGGGCGATTGTCTTCGTTCTAATAGCAATTATTCTTTTTGTCGCTTACGCTTTTCGTAAAGTTTCCGCTCCCGTTTCTTCTTGGAAATACGGAGTTATTGCGGTTGTCGCTTTGTTGCACGATGTAATGATTCCGACTGGCATATTTGCCATCCTTGGCCATATAAAAGGATTTGAAGTCGATACTTTGTTTGTCACGGCCATTTTAGTTGTTCTCGGTTTTTCGGTTCACGACACAATTGTTGTTTTTGACCGAGTTCGGGAAAATTTGAAATTGGAATACGGTCATAAAGGAAGCGATTTTGAAGGAATAGTGGGGAAGAGTATCAGTCAAACTTTTGTTCGCTCAATCAATACTTCTATGACCACTCTCCTGGCGCTTATTGTTTTATATTTCCTCGGTCCGACCACAACTCAACCTTTTGCCCTTGTTTTGATTATCGGTATTATTGCCGGAACTTACTCATCTATATTTATAGCGAGTCCGCTTTTAGTTACTATTGAAAAGTGGCAAAGAAATAGAATGTTGAAAAAGTAATTTGACTAATTTTTATATTGGGAATAATATATTTTTATGCGTTTAACAGGTAAAACATTGGGGCTACTTCTAGGACTAACTCTGCGAAAAGGTGGAGACCTTGCCCTTGCTTGTTTTGAACCGAAAGACCCCAATCCAGAAGTAAAATAACTAAGTATCAAAATAACAAAAACAATCAAAGGCCAGCTCTCCACCCAGGGAGTTGGTTTTTGTTTTCGGCGCGGTGCTGAAGGCAAAAATTAAATTGGGAAGAAAGAGTTCTTTTATGAACGGAGAACCTACGGATCTGGCCCGGGCGATGTGTCCCGGAAAGAAAGGGCTACAAATTAAGACCTCGTCGATCAGACGGAAAGGAGGCGATTTTGCTAAAATTGCCAGTTTTCGACCACAAGGATCACAGAGAAAGAGGCTTCGCCTTTCTCGCGAAGAGCGGGAGGAGCGGGCCAAGTATGGAGATGAATGATTTTGTTCGCAGTTTAAGGTCGGTTTATACCGACCTTTTTTCTTTTCACTTTTTTGCGTCTGGAGTTTTAAGGTTAAAATATTTTTTAAATTTGACAAAAGAAGCTGTCGCGCTAGTATTAAATAATCATGATTTTGCAAATCAACGCTATTATTATCGGAATTATTATTACTTTATTCGCCATCTGGCGGAGTGGAGGGCTAACTCGTGTTTACTAAAAATTTTTAATTAAAGCAAACACAAGCCAGCTCTTCACCCCGAGGAGCTGTTTTGTTACCTCGCGCGAGGATGGACAAAATTAACCGGGGAGGAGGAGAGCAGTTCTTATGAAGAAAAAAGTGCTAATCATTGGGTTTGGCGTTGAGAAACACGGGCCAGAAGTCAGCCAGCTTTGCGAGCATTTGAGTAAGACGTACGGACTAAAAGCTGTTTCGTTCTTGCTTAAAGATGGGGACAAAATTGCGGTGGGGGAATTTGGGCACCACATTTTTTTGGTTAAAGGTTACCCGACGGTGGCTCAGATCGTAACTCTTGTGAAGATTTATTCAATCAGCGCCAAGATAGTTTGCGTTAGTTTAAATCACCGGTCAATTTGTCCCTCAATCCTCGTGGAGGTTTTAAGTCTTTTAGGGGCTAAGGTTTGTTACGATATGCCATCTCTCTATACGTTTTTTGAGTAACCGCTTTCCTGGCAGAGGGCGGTTTT
>JAKAFV010000047.1 GCA_021817915.1 bacterium
AAAAAAAAACGGATGAACTGAAGAAAGAACAAGAGACATTAAAAGAGAAAATAGATTACTATGCCCATCAGGAAAATCTTCTCAAAGAGGCTCGTACGCAGTTCAATTTGAAAAAACCGGAAGAAAATCTCATAATTATTGTCCCATCTTTACATGAAACTTCTACAGCGAGTTCAACGGGGGAATAAAGGCGGAATTAGTTTAGTGGTAGGACGCGACCTTCCCAAGGTTGAGGCACGGGTTCGATTCCCGTATTCCGCACCAAAAGGTGAGTGTTGATGAATTAATCGGGTGAAACTATGGAGAAACCACTAAAATTTATCAGAGGTCCAAAATTGACGCTTGTTGCTTCTTGGGATGAGAAAGATGTTTGGGTGGAAAAATGTCTATTTTGGGGTATGTAAAATATTGGGATGACGAAAGCGAAGAATTTATTTTCAAATGGCATATGAATCTAAAAGACAAGAAAATTCTAATAACAGGAGCTTCAAAAGGTATTGGGCGGGCTACCGCTATTGCTTTCGCAAAGGAGGGCTGTTCGGTAGCCATCAATTTCAAATCAGACGCTAAAGCCGCAAAAGAAGTGTTAGACGAGTGTAATCAGTACTCAAAAGGGAACGTTCTTTTGCGCGCTAACGTATCTGATGAAAAAGAAGTATCGGAAATGTGTAAAAAGGTAAAACGAGAATTTTCTCATCTGGATATACTCATCAATAACGCGGGAATTTTTGACGAAAACGACAATCCGACAAATGTTCAGGCATTTGAAAATGTTTTCCGAAATAATTTTTTGAGCGCTGTAATGGTAACTAAACACTCCCTGCCTTTAATGCAGGAAGGGAAAATAGTAAATATATCCTCAATTCACGGGCGGCTTGGACATGGAAGACCAACAGCAGCCGCATATTCCGCTTTCAAGGCCGCTCTTGAAAATTGGACTAAAAATTTAGCCAAAGACCTCGCTCCAAAAATACTCGTCAACGCCATTGCTCCCGGGCGTGTCGCGACTTCTATGTGGGGCAACCCTAACACAAAAGAACAAAAGGAATTGGGACAAGTTCATCTCATCAAACGGATGATACAATCTGAAGAAATTGCTAACGCGATTGTTTTCCTAGCAAAGAACGACGCTGTGTGCGGCGAAGTGCTAACCATTGATGGAGGAATGAGTTTAGTAACTCTCGGATAATTATGACCAAACGAGCATTCATCATTCATGGCTGGGACGGTTACCCCGATGAGGGTTGGTTTCCATGGATCAAAACAGAACTAGAGAAAAAGGGCTTTCAGGTCCAAATCCCAGCCATGCCGGAACCGGCAGAACCAAAAATTGAAGCGTGGGTTTCGCGTCTTTCCAAGGTTGTCAGCGATGTTGATGAAAACACCTATTTTGTCGGGCATAGTATTGGTTGCCAAACCATTCTCCGCTATCTGGAGAGGTTGCCCGCCGACAACAAAGTCGGGGGCGCGTATTTTGTCGCCCCCTGGTTCACCTTAATGAACTTGAAAACCAATGAGGAAAAGGAGATCGCCCGGCCATGGTTAGAAACCTCTATTGATTTTGAGAAAGTAAAACAGCACACCAAAACGTTTTTTGCGGTGTTTTCTGACGATGACGAAGTTGTACCGCAAGAAAATAAAAAACTTTTTGAGGAATGGCTTAACGCGAAAACCGTGATAGAACACGCCAAAGGGCACTTTAGCGGAAGTGATGGGGTGAAAGAATTGCCAATTATTTTGGAAGCAATTTTTTCACAATAATTGGCGACGAAAAAGTTTTGGTTAGTTCCATTTAAAATGTGTTCGAGTAGAATTGTATAGTTCCATCAATAGAACCTTCTCGACATGCGTGAGGCTATATATCTAACCATATATCGCAAGTTTAAGTTGACGAGTAGAGATTGGATATTTTAAAATAATTTTATGGAATTTGACTACACCGTTACAACTGAAAAAGATTTTGATTCTGTAGTATTAGCCCTACAGGAAGAAATTGCGACAGTTGGTTTTCGGGTGCTCCATATTCATGATGTACGGAAAACCCTGGCCGAGAAAGGATTTGAGATTGAATCAATGAAAATTATTGAATTTTGCAATGCAAAATCCGCTTACGCTGTATTAGAGACAGATCCAAAAATCGGCTTATGTTTGCCTTGTAAAATCAACGTGTATGTCAAAAATGGTCAAACAATTATTTCCGGTATGCGTCCAATTGTTTTACCGCAATTTTTCCCGGAAGCAAAACTAGGTACTTTACCGGAAGAAATTGATAGCCTTATAAAGGCTGTCATCAATAACTCAAAATGATTTCTACAAAGAAATTTCTTGATACACCTAACTCACCGTTATTGGGAATCGGACGTAATGAAAAAAACTTGTTTTCATAATTTTTGCCCGGGTATCATTGGAAGTGTTAAATAAAATACTGAAGTAAAGTTATGGATATAAAAATAATTTCAACCATAATCGCAACAATTATAGGAGTTATCGCTTTCTTTCCGTACTTAAAAGACATTTTTTCGTTAAAAACAAAGCCCCATGTCTATACTTGGCTCATTTGGGTAATTACTCAAGGAACCGCGGTTTTAGGAATTTAGTATGGCGGTGGAGGTTTGGGCGTCTTGAATTTATTAACAGTCGGGATTCTTTTTATAATCGCCGTTTTTCTTTTTTCATTAAAATATGGAACAAAAAATATCACCAAAAGTGACACGACTATTTTGATCGCGGTTTTAGCGGCAATTGTGGTTTGGTGGTAATTAAATCAGCCCCTTATTTCTGTACTGGTGGTTTCAGTGATTGATGTAATCGGGTATGTTCCAAGTTTTAGAAAATCATATAAAGATCCATGGAGCGAAACTTTAGTTTCCTGAATTTTGTTTTCAGCGTCAGATGTTTTTGCGATATTAGCTCTAAAAGAATATAATTTACTGACAGTTACTTATTTGGTCGCAATTACATCGGCCAATATCGCGCTTTTCTTGACTTGTTATTTTAGAAGGCGTTTTGTACCAAAACCTCAATCACGATAAGATTTTGCCTGAGAAAACATTTTTGGTTTCCCGTTATAGCACGGCGGACGATAATTATCCAATAGAAAATTGATTATGGATGTTAAACAGAAAACAACTAAAACTTATGACAAAATCGCTTCCGGCTACAGCGCAGATCACTTTGCCCATTTTTGGATTGAAGAATTTGATTTTTACAAAAGTATCATTGACGGTAAAAAAGTCGTTGATCTCGGTTGTGGAGCTGGGCGAGACGCCGCCGTTTTTGTGGAACATGGCTTTGATTACACCGGCGTAGACGCTTCTGAAGGAATGTTAAAAGTGGCAAGTGAACGAGTACCAAAAGGAAAATTTCAAAAAATGGATTTTAGCAAAACTACTTTTCAAGACGAAGAATTTGACGGATTTTGGGCGGCCGCCAGTTTTTTGCACATTCCTAAAAAAGATATTGCGGGAGTTTTGCGGGAAGCAAAACGAATTACCAAAAACGGCGGTATTGGTTTTATCTCAGTCAAAGAGGAAAATGGAATGGATGAAGGAATGATAGAGGAAAATACATATGGAGGCATAGGCCGTTATTTTTCGTTCTATACTCAAGGTGAGTTCAAAAACCTGCTTGAGCAAAACGGCTTTTCTGTGGTAAAAATGAACACACATACCGAAGACGACGAACGAAAAACAAACTGGCTTTGCTATTTTGTGAAAGTTTAGAAGTGATGATTGACAAAAAAGAATTTGGCCTCTTGTAAGGGCGCGGCAGAAGAGGAAATTCCACCAATACAGAAATATTGAAATCTCAACTTAATCAAGATACAAAAATTAGTTAATCCAATCAATTTTAGTTACAGAAGCATTTGGATAAGCGGGTAAATCATAAAATAGTTTCGCTTCCATATTCTCCCTGACTGTCTCCAAAATCCTGCCAACTCCCGCATGGCTAACGATTAAGATATTTTTTGGATTTTTGGAAAGGTCTTTTATGCACTCAAAAACTCTACCGCGGAAATCATCTACATTTTCGGCATTTTCAGCAGATATCAAAGCGAGAGATGAAATTTTATGTATTGGTGTTCCCGTAAGACTTCCCATGTCATACTCAATAACTCGTTTATCAAAAGAGATATTTTGAATATCAAAGCCGATTTCACTCGCGATGATTTCCGCGGTTTCTTTAGCCCTTTTTAATGGCGAAGAAATGATTTTATCAATTTTAAGATTTTCTTTTTTTATTTCCTGAGCCGTTGCGCGAGCTTGTTCTTTTCCCTTTTCTGTCAAAATAGAATCTTCTTTTTGTCCCGCAAAAACACCTCTTTGGTTCGC
>JAKAFV010000048.1 GCA_021817915.1 bacterium
TGTTTAAGGGTTTTAGACGGCGCGGTTGTTGTTTTTGACGGCGTTGCCGGAGTTGAACCTCAATCCGAAACCGTTTGGCACCAGGCGGATAAATATAAAGTTCCGCGCATTTGTTTTATCAATAAATTAGACCGCCTTGGCGCGAATTTTGAAAAATCTTTTCTTTCAATACAAGAGAAATTAAATCCGAACGCGGTGGCGGCCCAGATTCCGATTGGAGAAGAATCAAATTTGGAAGGAGTGGTGGATTTAATGAAAATGAAGGCTTATTACTTTGAGGGCGAACGCGGAGAAAAAATAGTTGAAAAAGAAATCCCTGAACCTCTAAAAGAAGAAGCGGAGAAAAAAAGATTGATTTTTGTGGAAAAAATAGCCGAAAGCGACGAAAAATTAACGGAAAAATATCTTGAAGGAAAAGAAATTGAAGAAAGCGAGCTTCGCACGGCTTTGCGCAAAGCCACGATAAACAGCGAAATAATTCCGGTTTTTTGCGGTTCAGCTTTAAAAAATAAAGGCGTTCAGCTTATGCTTGACGCGGTTTTAGATTATCTTCCTTCGCCGTTAGATGTTACAGAATTGAAACCTATTTCCGGAACAAATCCAAAAAATGAAGAAGTGATGGTTCGCCAGCCGAGCGACAGCGAGCCATTTACGGCTTTGGCTTTTAAAGTCGCCACCGACCCGTTTGTCGGCAACCTTACTTATTTCCGCGTTTATAGCGGTTCATTAACAAAAGGAAGTTATGTTTTAAATTCAACAAATAATAATCAGGAAAGAATCGGCAGAATCGTGCGCATGCACGCCAATCACAGGGAAGAAGTTGATAATATGTACGCCGGAGACTTGGGCGCTATTGTCGGTTTGAAAAATACTTCAACCGGAGACACATTGTGCGACCCGGCTAATCCGATAATTCTTGAAAAAATCACTTTCCCGGATCCGGTTATCCAAGTTAGGGTTGAACCTAAAACAAAAGCTGACCAGGAAAAAATGGGTTTTGCCATGCATCGCTTGGCGGAAGAAGACCCGACTTTCAAAGTTTCCGGAGACCCGGATACCGGAGAAACGATTATCGCGGGAATGGGCGAACTTCATTTGGAAATTCTTGTTGACAGGATGAAAAGAGAATTCGGCGTTGAAGCCAACACCGGCAGGCCCCAGGTTGCTTACAAAGAGACAATAGCGGGAGAATCCGAAGCCGAGGGAAAATACATCAAGCAATCCGGCGGACGCGGACAATACGGTCACGTTTGGCTTAGAGTTAAATCGCTTGAACGCGGAAAGGGCTTTGTGTTTGTAAATCAAATAAAAGGTGGTATAATTCCGCAAGAATTCATTCCGGCCATTGAAAAAGGAATTAAAGAAGCTTTGACAAAAGGCGTTGTCGCGGGTTTTCCGCTTACGGATATAGAAGTAGGCCTTTTTGACGGTTCTTTCCACGAAGTTGATTCTTCGGAAATCGCTTTCAAAATCGCGGGCGCAATGGCGCTTGCAGAGGCTACTAAACGGGCAAAACCCGTCATTCTTGAGCCGATTATGAAAGTCCAGGTAATTGCTCCGACGGAATTTTTGGGAGATGTTGCCGGAGATATGAATGCCAAGAGAGGCAGAATTGAAGCAACAAATGACAGGCTTAACATTAAAATAATTGACGCTAAAGTGCCATTGTCTGAAATGTTCGGCTATGCTACTAAATTAAGGTCTATGACTCAAGGCAGGGGAAACTTTACGATGGAATTTGACCATTACGAAGAGGTGCCCAAGAGCGTTGAACAAATGATAATTGACGGCAAAAAATAAAAATGAATTACGAATTAGACGCGAAAAATAAATCATTGGGAAGATTGGCGGGCGAAATCGCCCTAATTTTGCAGGGCAAAAAAAATCCGAATTATAATCCCAGGCTTGAAGGCGGAGACAGCGTCACTATTAAAAATATCGCGAAGATTGATATTAGCTCTAAGAAGGCAAAGCAAAAGATTTATTACAGCCATAACACTCAGCTGGGCCATCTTAAAGAAAAATCAATGGAAATGATTTTGGCTAAGTTCGGGCCGGCGGAAGTTCTGCGCCGTTCAGTAATGGGAATGTTGCCAAAAAACAGATTAAGGATTAAAAGAATAAAAAAATTGGTCATAGAATAAATCATCGAATAACGAATTTAATACGAATATACTAATAATAAATTAAATGACAGAAAAAAAATTAAAAACTGAAAAAGCAGTAAAGAAAGAAAAAGAATCCGCTATAAAACCGGAGCGTTATTTTGAAGCTGTCGGACGCAGAAAAACCGCGATTGCCAGAGTCCGTTTATATACCAAGAAAACAGATATTGAAGCGAACGGAAAATCTTTAAATGTTTATTTCCCGACTCTCCGCCTTCAAAGAGCGGTAACCGCGCCTTTTGATAAAATGAAAATCGCCGACAAGCTCGGCGCTTCAATAAAATTATCCGGAGGCGGAATCAGCGCCCAGGCTGAAGCGTCTGCTTTGGGAATTTCCCGGGCTTTGATTAAATTCAACGCGGATTTCAGAAAAAGGCTTAAAAGATTCGGGCATCTTACAAGAGATTCTCGCGCTGTTGAACGCAAAAAATACGGCCTTAAAAAAGCAAGGCGAGCTCCGCAGTGGAAGAAGCGTTAATCTTGATATTAAATTTGCTCGTGGTTTAAATTTTAATTTAAGGCAAGCCGAAGTCCCGTACGGAATTTATTCTCGTTCGGGGCGAGAAGAGCGCCTCAATGGAAGAAAAGATAAAAATGTTTTCTCTCAAAACAATTATTTGCCTCCTAATCTCTTTTCTTTTTATTCATATTGCCGCGACTTTTTATTATTTGTATTGGCTTTTTCCGTGGCTTGATATTCCGATGCATTTTTTGGGAGGTTTTTTATTGGCAGTTATTTATTTTTGGATTAACGCCAAGGTTGAAATTTTAAATCTTAAATTAAATAAATTGCCGAAATGGCTTGTAGATTTAATGTTCGCTCTGTCCTTTGTTATTTTAATCGGCGTGCTATGGGAATTCTATGAGTTTTTCTGCGATTTTTATCTTTTAACGAACGGCAAAATAAGCGTGTTTCAAAACAGTTTTGCCGATACAATAGGAGATTTGTTTTGCGACTTGCTCGGCGGAGCAACGGCTTTCGCGATTTTTTATGGGAAAATGAACCGATGCTAAACTACGAATAAATCGAATCTACGAATACGTATTTGTAGATTCGCATAAATTTGTAGATTGGTATCGGTTTTAATTGACATCTTCGTTTAATTTGCTATTATTTGTATATCTTAAAAAATGCCAGACAAGCAAAAACCAAAACCGGTTGAAGGAATTGTCGTTGAGGCTTTGCCCTCGGCGAATTTTAAAGTGAAGATTTCCGATACTGAAGAAATTCTCGCTTATCCTTCGGGCAAGATGAGAATGTATTTCATTAAGGTTTTGCCGGGAGACAGAGTGCTTGTCGAGGTAAGCGATGACAGAAAAAGGGGAAGAATAACAAGGAGATTTTAAATAAACGTAATACCAATATGCGAATGCGTGCGAATGCCGCGAATAATACGAATTCGTATTCATTAGTATCATTAGTAAAATTCGTAGATTAGTATCATTTAAGCGAAGCGATGAAAGTACGAAGCTCGGTCAAAAAAATATGCCAGAATTGCCAAATCGTTAAAAGGCGGGGGACGATTTATGTCATTTGCAAAAAAACCCCGAAACATAAACAGCGTCAGGGGTAAATTACGCGAGCGAAGCGAGCGAATTACAATTGAATTACCATGAATTTCATATATGTAATTCTGTAGTAATTCAGCCTTTGGCCGTAATTCAATAGTAAATTAATCAAATTTTATATTAAAACATGAGATTAATAGGTATAAATATTCCAGACAACAAACGCATGGAAGCGGCGCTTACTTATATTTACGGCATCGGGCCCTACACGGCGTTAAAGATTTTAAAAACCGCTAAAGTTGATTTGAATAAAAGAGCCAAAGATTTAACTTCAGAAGAAGTTGGCAGATTGAAAGAAGTGGTGGAAAAAAATTATAAGATTGAAGGAGAACTTCGGCAGGTTGTAAAACAAAACATTGTCCGATTGAAAGAAATCCAGTCTTATCGCGGTTCAAGGCACGCCAGGCGTTTGCCGGCAAGGGGCCAAAGGACAAAAACCAATTCTCGCACAGTCCGCGGAAATGTCAGAAAAACAGTCGGAAGCGGAAAGAGAAAAACGGAACTTAAATAATGCAAAATTAAAAAA
>JAKAFV010000049.1 GCA_021817915.1 bacterium
AAACGCTATTTTTGCTCAATGCGAAATTTACGCCTATTTTATCAAACAAAACCCGCAACGCTTCCAAGTGCTTCGGCTCGCAATTTTTTATTAAAATGTTTCCGCTATTTGAAGCGGCCGCGAGCATGGCGAAAGTTCCAGCCTCAATCCTGTCGGGAATAATTTTATACTCTCCGCCGCCTAATTTTTTCACTCCTTTTATTTTTATAGTCGGCGTTCCGGCTCCCGTAATTTTCGCTCCGCAAGAATTAAGAAATTCCGCCAAAGCGGATATTTCCGGTTCCATCGCAGAATTTTTTAAAACAGTCTCTCCTTCGGCCAAACAAGAAGTCATCATTAAGCTTTCAGTGGCGGTAACGCTCACTTTAGAAAAAAATATTTCAACGCCCTTGAGCTTTTTCGCTTTCAAACAGTAATAACCGTCTTTTATCTCAAGCTTAGCGCCCATTTTCTGGAAAGAATCTAAAAATAAATCAATGGGCCTTGTGCCCGCGCCGATGACGCATCCGCCCGGATGGGGAAAAAGAACTTCTCCGCAAGTGGCAAGAATGGGACCGACAAACATTATTGAAGCGCGAAATTTATTAACAATTTCCGGAGGCAAGGCAACGCGTTTTTGCGCTTTAAATTGTATATCAACAACTCCGGGTTTTATTTTTTTCACTTCATGGCCTAAAGCTAAAAGCATTTCTTGCGCTCTTGAAATGTCTTCTATCTCGGGAACGTTTGAAACTCTTATTTTTTCGCGAGTCAAAATCGCGGCCGGAAAAATTTTAAGGGCCGCGTTTTTGGAACCGGAAACATTTATTTCTCCTTTAAGGGGCCTTCGGCCATTGATAATAAACTTCGGCATTACCCAGTAACACTACTTTAACTTAATCACGATAAATCGTGATTGGACTAAAGCGGTATTTTTGCTTAATCTTTTTCCCAGAAACACATTTCGTTTTTCGCTTTTTCTAAAAGCGAAACATTAAAGTAGTGTTACTGGGCATTGATTAAATAATATCCTTTCTGTTGAAAAAGGCAAGATAATATAGTAGTATATTACTCAATATTAACCATATGACTCTAGGGACCAGGCGCTGGATATTTTACAGCTTTATTCTTATTTTTATCGCCGTCGGAGCCGGCGTTATTTTATATTCCCAGGGCTGGCGGCCGGTCTGGCAAGACGGCCGAATAGCCTTCCAGAAAACTGGCGCGATTTTTATTGAAACAATCCCCAAAGGCGTAGAAATAAAAATCAACGGCAAAATTTTTAAAGATAAATCCGGGCTTTTACAAAACGGCACTTTTATAGATAATTTTTTGCCCAAAACTTATAAAATTGAAATTAGCAAAGATGGATATTCCGCCTGGCAGAAAAATCTTCCGGTAAAGTCGGGCATGGTGGCGGAAACCGGAAAAGTTATTCTTGTTCCGGAAAAAATTTCTCCCCAGCCGGCTTCAATTTCAAAAAATGCCGGCGCGTTTTGGGAAAAAGAAAATAAATTCGTATTTTCTAGCAACGGCGCGCTTTACTATTCCGGGCAAGGCGAACCGGTAAAATTAAAAGGAGATAATTTCACCGCTTGGAGCGAAGACGGAAGCAAATTCATAACTAAAAGCGCGGCAACCTTGATTTA
Organism: bacterium; assembly: GCA_021817915.1. Lineage (GTDB taxonomy): Bacteria > Patescibacteriota > Minisyncoccia > UBA6257 > UBA9933 > QYPD01. The sequence goes on from JAKAFV010000049.1 coordinate 1,629, forward strand.
TTATTTCTACGACGCGAATAACGCTTTAAAAGCCACCAATTTAAATTCTACTTTTAACAACCTTTCCAAAACCTCCATTTCGGAAATAATCTTTCATCCGGCCGATTCAAATAAATTGATTGTAAAAGCCAAAACGGGCGCACTTTATATTTTAGACCTAAATCGCCTGGCGATTGAGGCAATAACGCAAAAAACCGCAACTTCATTCACGGTAAAAAATCCGAATATTTTATACGTTTCCGGAAATGAAATCCGTGCTTTCAATTTATTGCTAAAAACCGACGATTTAAGGTTTGAAATAGCCAAAGAGCTTTCCGCGCAAAAAATATCCGAAATTTCCTCAAACGGGAACGCGATTTTTATCCTTTTCCAAAACGGCAACCTTTATGTTTTTAACCAGCAAAATCCGGCAGGATTGAAAATCGCGAATTCGGCAAAAAAATCCGCCGTTTCACCGGATAATAAAAAACTCGCGTTCTGGGATAGCAGTAATAAATTAAATATCTATTTTATTGAAGACTATCAAACGGAAATTACTAAAAAAGCCGGCGATATCACCGCTTTGAACGCGTTTAAAGAATCGGGAATTAAAAACGTTTTTTGGCAAAAAGATTCGCGTTATTTATTCGTTGAAACCGCGAAAAATACTATTGAATTTGTAGAAATTGACGACCGCCAGCCGATAAATAAATATGCATTGTCTGAAAATTCTTCTAATTTAGATTACAGCCAAAATTCAAACCGCCTTTATTTCATCCAGGAGAACAAAGTCTATTTTGTGGAAATATAAGTTAAGAAATAAGGCTTAAGAAATAAGACGTAGGTAGGTCAGATTTTTTATCTTATGTCTTAAATCTTATGCCTTACTTCTATAAACTATTCTTCCTCCTCTTCTTCTTGGGGCCTGTCTAAAGATACAAATTCCGCATTATCGGTAATATTTTCCATTTTTATTTTTTCAATTACTCCGGAAAGTTTTTTTGTTCGCGTTATTGAAACTTTTTGGTATTGACTCTGAGCTGATTCTAATTTATTACCAAGGTTATCTAATTCTTTATTAAATTTTTCGTATTCTTGTTCAAATACTTTTATCAACTTAATTATTTCGTATAAATTCTCTTGATATTTGAAATTTTTATACGATTGAAAAACCATTCGTAAAATAGCAGTAAATCCGAATGGCCCAGCTAGAACAACTTTCTTGTTCATCGCATCATTCCATACCTCATTTAATTTATCGTATATAAAACTAAATATCATCTCATTTGGCACAAAAAGTATTACAAAATCAACAGTCTTTTCCTCTGGGTTTATATAATCCCTATTGGTGACCTGTTTAATTTTCGAGCCAACGTCTCTTGAGAATTCCTTCAAATACCTGTCTCTCTCTTGATCACTACTGGCTTCTTGATATTTTACAAGGGCCGAAAGTGGAAATTTGGCATCAACATTAATTTTGGTACGATCAGGAAGAAAAATTGTGAAGTCCGGTCTTGTTGAAACAGTATCTTGGCTTTCATTGGCAACATAATTTTCACCCCTAACAAAACCGACTGTTTTTAATAAATTTTCTGCAATTTCTTCCCCATAGCTACCTCTAAGCTGATTATTAGAAAGAATATTTTTTAAATGATCCGCTGATTCTTTTAAGCCAGCGGTGGTAATTTTATGTTCTTCTATGACAGATTTTAAACTACTAAATTCTTTTATCCTATCTTTTTCCGTGTTAACTATTTCTTTTTGGGTTTCTGATAATCTTTTATCGATTTTATCCATCAACTCTTTAATTACATCTTTTTTGGCATCGAGCTGTTCTGTTAATCTTTCTCTCTCATCTTTAAAAATCTCTTTACTTTTCTCTTCGGCAGCTTTTTGTGACAAATTAGTGAAATAATTTAATAAAGATTTTCTAAAAAATAAACCCAGCAATATAGCCACAATAACTATTAAAACTATTAAAAGATTCGTGTCCATTTTAATTATTTTTATTTCTTAATTTTTTAAACAGAAAAAATCCCCAAACCAAAACAATCAAGGAATAATTGATTATCATAAACCATTTATTGCTCCAGTTGATGCCGTCAAATTTAAAGCCTGATACGGGCCACAAAAACGGCGTT
>JAKAFV010000050.1 GCA_021817915.1 bacterium
AAGAGGCGGCGAGCGCGGGGAAGTTAGAAAATCCGAAGGCAATTTAAATAATGAGCTGGGCATGCCCCTTGCTATTTTAGGCGATTGGGCGGAAGAGGATTTGAAATTAATCAGCCGAGGACAGCCGGCCGGAACGGAAAAATTTAAAAAGCTTCTTTTTTGGTGGAAGGTGATATTCTCGTCAAAAAAAAGATTAATAGATTCGTTTTTTTTGGACAAAATCGATTATCCTAAAATTCTTATTTTAGAATACGCTGCCGACAGGCCGGGAGATATAAAATATCTTTTGGAAATGGCAAGGCCAAATATAGCCGTTGTCACAGCGGTGGGAGAAATTCCTTCCCACGTTGAATTTTTCAGCGGTCCGGAAGCCGTGGCAAAAGAAAAAGCTAAATTGATTGAATCGCTTCCGGCAAACGGCTTCGCTGTTTTAAATTTTGATGATGAGGCTGTTATAAATATGAAAGAGAGGGCAAAAGCTAGAATAATTTCTTTTGGTTTTGGCGATGGCGCGGATATGGAAATTGGAAATTTGGAAAATTTCCCCAAGAGTTTAAAAGAGCCGTTTGAATTTGGCTCTTCTTTTAAGCTTAAATATGGCGAAAATCTTGCGCCGGTGAATTTAAAAAATACTTTTGGAAAAGCCCAAGCTTACGCTTCGGCGGCAGCCGCCTGCGTCGGGCTGATTTTTGACATGAATTTGGCTGAAATCTCCGAGGCGCTTTCGCGCAATTATCATCCGGCAAAAGGCAGAATGAATTTAATAAAAGGCGTGAAAGACAGCTATATTATAAATGACGCCTATAACGCCTCGCCGATTTCAATGCGAGAAGCGTTTGAAACGCTTTCAAGCCTTGAGGCTAAGAGAAAAATAGCTGTTTTAGGCGATATGCTTGAATTGGGAAAATATTCCATTGAAGCGCATGAATCGCTTGGCAGGCTGGCGGCTAAAATGGTTGATGTTTTGGTTGTTGTCGGCCCAAGGGCGAAATTTGTCGCGGAAGCGGCAAGAGAAGAAGGATTTCCGGAAAATAAAATAATGATTTTTGATTCGGCTTCGGAAGCGCGCGAATCAGTCCAAAACTTGCTTAAACCCGGCGATTTGGTTTTAATAAAGGCATCCAGAGCTATTGGCTTGGATAAAGTAGTAGAGGAGATTAAATTAGTTTAATGGTGAATTAGTTAATTAGCGAATTAGTTTAAGAAATAATCAATCAACAAATTATCTAATTAACTAATTAGCTAAAATGCCGCTATCGCCCCGCACTGAAATTACGGAGTGGTTCCTTGCCCCGCACTAAAATTAAGTTATTATTTGATTAAGGCCCCATCGTCTAGTGGCCTAGGACATCAGGTTCTCATCCTGAAAACAGGGGTTCGATTCCCCTTGGGGCTGCTGAATTTTTAGTGCGGGGTCATCCACGTAACATGGGTTCGAATCCCGTCAGGGCTGCATTTTAGATAAGAAAATGGAACAAGATTACGGTCAACAATATAAATTAAGTCAATTTATTAACGTCGTAAGAAATTATCTTTTAGAACAGGATTTTTTCGAGCACCATTTATATTCGACGCTGAATTATAAAATAGAAAACACTGACACTTTTAAATTAAAAAACGATTTATATCTTCGATACAATCCTGAGCCTGATATTTGGCAAATTAGGCTAAAACACGATAAATTTTTCTGGATTGGAAGCATGTTTAGAGATGAAAGAAATTTATCTGTTTTTCACAGAAACGAATTTACCGTTGTCGATATTTACCAGTCAAAACAGACGATAAATGATGTTGTTAATAAATTTTTTGAATTGCTAAAAATATTAGAAGAAAAATTACAACTTCTTCCTCTTTCAAAATTGGAAGTAAAATACACAACATACAAAGAATTCGCCGCGGAAAAAGATTTTGATGGTAGATATTGGATGGTTGTAACAGATTATCCCGTAGAAGAGTCGTTTTACGACGAACGGGGAGTGGATAATTCTTATGCTCAAAAATTTGAAATATTTTTTGTAGATAATAGTAAGTGCGTTGAAATAGTTGCTTGCGGAAAATTAGGAGAGAATCTTAATAAAATAAACTTTATTGCTGGTAAAGAAAACTTTATGAATAAGAATCTGCTCGAAAAAGAATTTACTGGATTCGGCTTCGGCCTTGAAAGATTAATGATTATTTATAACAAGTAAGCTCTTTTGGATGCTGAACCCAAGAATACGGCTATGATTTTAAAACATATATTAAAAGACAAATATTTGAGGATAACCGCCGCAATAAGCGTTTTTGTTTTGTTTTTGGCGGGTATAATTTTTTCTTTTGCCGGGCCGTTTAACGAACAATTAATTCTTCATTTCGATTCTTATAACGGCATTGATTTGCTGGGCGGGAAATGGCAGGTTTTTGGAATTTTATTCGCCGCTCTGGCGATATTGGCGATTAATTTCTATTTGAGCGACTTTCTTTATTCCCGAGACCGTTTTCTTTCGTACCTGTTCATTTTTTCGGGGCTGCTGCTCAGCATCTTGATTTTAACGGCGGTATCGGTTATTATATATGTTAATTAAAAATCACGAATCGGTCGCGAATTAAATTCGCGAATATATTAGAGATTTATTTATGACATTCGCAATTATAGAAACTGGAGGAAAACAGCACAAAGTTTCTCCGGACCAAAAATTAAAAATAGAGAAAGTTAAAGGCGACAAGGGCGCTATTTTAAAATTTGACAAAGTTTTGCTTTCAGCCGATGGAGACAATGTTAAAATTGGAACGCCTTATGTTGAAGGTGTCAAAGTTGAAGCGGAAATTGTAAGGCAGGCGAGAGATAAAAAAATAATTGTTTTCAGATATCATTCAAAAACCAGGTCAAGAAAGAAAAAAGGCCACAGGCAAGAATTTACCGAAATAAAAGTGATTTCAATAAAATAAAAAATAACCCGTTGCGGGTTATTTTTTTAATTTCTTCGTTCCAGGGCGTCGCCGAGAGTTTGGTCGTCGGCGAATTCTATTTCTCCGCCGGTTGGGATACCTCTTCCCAACCGGCTTATTTTGTCGGCAAATGGCGCCAGTTCTTTGGCGATTATTGAGGCGTTAAGGTCGCCATAGGTGGTTGGGTTAAGGGCGAGGATTATTTCTTCGGCTTTTTTACCGCTTTGTTTAATTAAGCTTTTTAAGTGGTTAAGGCGGAGTTTTTGGATGCTTTCAATAACGCCCGCTTTGGAAATTTCGCCGAAAATCAGATAAACCCCTTTGAATTTTTTGGTGCGTTCAAGCGATATTAAATCGGTTTCCCGTTCAACAATAGCGATTATATCTTTTCGCCGGCCGGCGTTAGCGCAAATGTCGCACAAATTTCCGTTGCTTGCGGGATTTTGATGGACAAAAAAACACTGGCTGCAAATTTTTAGCCTGCCTAAATCGGAAACAGCTCTGGTGGTTTCATCAATATTGGTTTTCCCGCTGTTTATTAAATGGAATGCCAGGCGGGTAGCTTGCCTTAATCCGATGCCTGGCAAAGCGGAAAATATTTTAATAAATTTTTGAATCGGGTCTGGAAGCATGGGAAAATGCAAAATTTAAAAATCAAAAATCAAAATCACAATTTAAAATTAAAAAATGAGTAAAATATAAAGATTTTAACATTTAAAACTTTATCATTTTGCATTGTCATTTTACATTTTGATATTTACACTTTACACTG
>JAKAFV010000051.1 GCA_021817915.1 bacterium
TATTAAGCCTGAAATATGGCCCGAAATGAAATCCTGGAAAATTAAAACTATCAGCAAAGTTAACGCTCCGGCATTTAAAAAGTTTATGGGCAAAAAACTTAATACCCAAACGATTTGCAAAACCAGAAACGAAATCGCCCACGCGAATAAATTATTTTTCTGCGCGCTTTGGCTTCCGCTTAAAACATTTAAAAATTCTTTAAAAAGAAACAAGAAAGCCGAAAACGCCAAAAGATATTTTACGAAAAATAAAATGCCGGTTCTGTCCGACCAAAAAAACAATGAGAAAATCGCGAAAACTAAAACGCCGTTCAAAAAACAATAAATCGGCCTGCGATTTATAAATATAAAATTTTTCAGCCCCAAAAGGACGAAAAAAATCGCAAGGTAAGCCAGCGAAACCGCTAAAAACCAGCTTGAGTCCAAAAACTCGCGCAAAAAAGCGGGAAAGAGCAAAATTACCAGGTATGAAGCCAAAAATTGGCGTGAATTGACCCCCGGAACAAAGTAAAAATAACACCCTGCCAGCGCAAAAACGGCTATAAAAAGCCAATTGCCAGTCGCCAGGGCAATAAACAACAAAATTCCAAGAACAACACTCTTAAGCGCCAACGGCAATATCGAGCCCTTTAGACTCGCTAAAGCCGATTTTAATTTTTTTAGCATTTTTTAAATCTCCCCTAATTATTCTATCAGCCAATTTATCAAGCACCAATTTTTGAATTAATCTTTTTATCGGCCGGGCGCCGTATTCCGGATCAAATCCTTCTTCGGCGATATATTTTTTTAGCGAAGCGTCAAAAGAAATATTTATATTTTTCTTTGACAATCTTGCTTTCACGATTTCCAGCTGGATATCCGCGATTCTTTCTATTTCTTTCGGAGTCAGCGCGTTAAAAATAATTATCTCGTCCAAGCGGTTCAAGAATTCCGGGCGGAAAGTTTCTCTCAAGTCTTCCGTCACTTTTTCCTTGAAAAGCTCTGCTTTTTCAGCGCTTTCTTCTCTTATTTTGCCCGTAGATTCCGACATATCAAAGCCCAGCCGTGAAATTTCTTTGAAATATTCGCTGCCAACGTTTGAAGTCATAATTATTATTGAATTTTTAAAATTGACCACTTTGCCCTTGCCGTCGGTAAGCCTGCCATTGTCCAGCACTTGGAGCAAAACATTAAACACTTCAGGATGGGCTTTTTCTATTTCGTCAAAAAGAATCAAGCTGTACGGCCGGTGGCGGACAATTTCAGTTAGCTGGCCTCCTTCTTCGTGGCCCACATATCCGGGAGGCGAACCTATCAAACGGCTAGTTGAATGCTTTTCCATATATTCCGACATATCAATGCGGATGAGCGCTTTTTCATCGTTAAACATAAACTCCGCTAAACTCTTGGCAAGTTCGGTTTTTCCCACTCCCGTAGGGCCCAAAAACATGAAGGAACCAAGCGGTTTATCTTCATCCGAAAGCCCGGCGCGAGCCCGGCGCAAGGCGCTGGCAATCGCTTCCACAGCATCTTTTTGGCCGACAACTCTCTCGCCCAAAACATCTTCAATGCGCGAAAGTTTTTCCATTTCCGATTCAAGCATTTTGGAAATCGGCACGCCTGTCCAGCGCGAAACAACCGACGCGATGTCTTCTTCATCAACCACTTCCCGGATAAATTTTTCTCCGGCTTGCCTCGCCGAAGCCTTGGCGGAGGCAGGTCGTTTCTCGCTCACTAAATATTTTTTCTCAAACGCTTTAAATTCTTTTTCGGCTTGCGGAAGTTCGCCATAAAGTATCTTTGCCACTTTTTCCAAATTTCCATCGCGCTCGGCGAGTTCTGCTTCCCTTCTTAAATCTTCAACTCGTTTGCGCAAATTATGGGTTTGCTCTGAAGAAATTTTTTCGGCGTGCCACTTGGCGGAAAGTTCGTCGTTTTTATCCTTTAGCTTGCTTAGCTCTTTTTCTATTTCTTTAAGCCTTTTCTTGCTCTTTTCGCCCTCTCCTAAAAGCGCCTGTTTTTCTATTTCCAGCCTGGTTATTTCCCGGCGCATTTTCCCTATTTCCGCCGGAATGCTCTCGCTTTCCAAGCGCCTTGCCGAAGCGGCCTCGTCTATCAAATCAACCGCTTTGTCGGGCAAAAATCTGTCGGTAATATAACGGCTTGAAAGATTAACCGCCGAAACAATCGCTTCGTCGGAAATTCTTACGCCGTGGTGGATTTCATATTTTTCTTTAAGCCCGCGCAAAATAGAAATGCTATCTTCTACCGTCGGCTCTTCAACCATAATCGGCTGAAACCTGCGTTCAAGCGCCGCGTCTTTTTCAATGTATCTTTGATATTCTCTTATTGTCGTCGCGCCGATTGCCCGGAGCTCTCCCCGCGCCAAAGCCGGCTTCAATAAATTTGAAGCATCAACTGTTCCTTCGGCGGCGCCCGCGCCCACTATCATGTGAATTTCATCTATAAAAAGGATGTACCTGCCCGCGGAATTTTGAATTTCTTTCATAAAAGCTTTTAAGCGGTCTTCAAATTCCCCGCGGAACTTAGTGCCCGCGATTAAAGAGCCTAAATCAAGCATTATTATCTCTTTATCCTTCAAGGTTTCCGGCACTTCGCCCGAGACAATCCTTTGCGCCAGGCCTTCAACCACGGCTGTTTTACCCACTCCCGGCTCGCCTATCAATACCGGATTATTCTTTGTCCTACGGCTCAAGACCTGGATTACCCTGCGAAGCTCTTCTTCTCTGCCGATAACCGGGTCAAGCTTATTTTGCTTGGCTTGCTCGTTTAAATTAACGGCGTATTTTTCTAACACTTGGAATTTTGATTCCGGAGTTTCATCGGTAATTCTCGTTGAACCGCGGAGCGCCGCCAAAACTCTTAAAACCGTTTCTTTGCGAAGCCCAAATTCTTCCAAAATTTTCCCCGCCGGAGACGAGCTTTCCAAAACCGCCAAAAGCAAATGTTCGCAAGAAATAAATTCGTCTTTTTGGACTGTGGCGATTTTCGCCGATTTATCCAAAATCTGCATAAGCTCCTGCGAAAGATAAAGTTGCGCCACTCCCCCTCCGCCCGCCACAATCTTGGCTTCAACGGCAAAAGCTTCTTCTATCCGGCGCGACAAGGCTTCTAAATTGACTCCAGCCCTCATCAAAATAGGCCTTACAAGCGAACCGTCATCCATTATCAAAGAAGCCAAAAGATGGATAGCCTTAAACTCGCCATGATTTTCTTTGGCGGCGATTTCTTGGGCATTTTGCAAAGCTTCCTGGGCTTTAATTGTAAATTTTTGGTAATTCATAATAAAAAATTGAAAATGTAAATATCAAAGTGAAAAATGACAGTTTAAAATGTTAAAATTTTACGATTTCCCATCGCCATTTTACATTTTGATTTTTGATTTTTAAATTGATTCGGGTCGCTCTTCTAACGTCACATTCAAATCTAGTTCTTTTCCGTTACGTATAATCTTTATAGTGAGTTTATCGCCGACGCTGTATTTTTGCAACAAAGAATTTAAAGATTTGTCTTGAGTTATTTTTTCTCCATTTACTTCAGTGATTATATCTTCAGCTTTTATTCCGGCTTTTTCAGCGGGCGAATTTTTAAGGACTGCCGGTCCGCTGGAACTTCCGCGCACCAAAACTCCGTTTTCAACTGATAGCTTTTCCTTTTTCGCCAAATCGGAATTTATAATC
>JAKAFV010000052.1 GCA_021817915.1 bacterium
AATGCTTGCCTCCGGAAACATTTTAAAGCCGGCGACAGGAGAGCCGGTAATCACGCCTTCACAGGACATTGTTTTGGGCTGTTATTATTTAACAAAGGTTATTGAAGAAGACAGCGCCAAAGAAGGCGAAGAAAAAGTTTTTGTTGATGTTGATGAAGCGATGATGGCGTATGAATTCGGCAATATTAAAATAAACGAATACATTAAAGTAGGCAGAATTGCCGGAGAAGAAAAATTGACGAGAACCAGCGTTGGCAGATTAATTTTCAACGCCGTTTTGCCGAAAGATTTCAAATTTGTTAATAAAGTAATGGCGAAGAAAGAGCTCCAAAAGTTTATTATGGAGCTTATAGAAAAATATAAACTTGGAGATGTTTGGGAAATTTTGGACGAAATTAAAAAACTCGGATTTTATTGGGCGACTATTTCCGGCATCAGCTGGGGAATGGACGATTTGAATGTTCCGGCCGAGAAAAAGAAATTATTCACGGAGGCGGAAAAAGAAATAGCCAAAATAAAAGAGCAATACGAAGACGGGCTTTTGACCGCTTCGGAATCAAGAATAAAAACAATTGAAATTTGGGAAAAAACAATTGCTTCGGTCGGGAAAGCGGTTATGAATTCGTTTGACAGGCGAAGCCCGGTATTTTCAATTATCGAGTCGGGCGCGAGGGGAAGCTGGTCTCAGCCGATTCAGATGGCGGGTATGAAAGGATTGGTGCAGAGCCCGAAAGGAGAAACAATTGAATTGCCGGTTAAGGCCTCTTATAAAGAAGGTTTGAACGTTTTGGAATTCTTTATCAACACTCACGGCGCGAGAAAGGGTTTAATAGACACCGCTTTGAAAACAGCTTCCGCCGGATATCTTACAAGGCGGTTGGTTGATGTTTCGCAAGATTTGGTTATTAGGGAAAAAGATTGCAGAACAAAGGAGTCAATAGAAGTTTTGAGGGCGGACGGCGACACTTTTGGCTATAACTTCGGCCAAAGGCTTATTAGCCGTACTGTCGCGGAAGACATTAAAGACGGGAAAAAAGTGATAATTAAAGCCGGAGAAATAGTTAATCGGGAAATCGCGGAAATAATCAGCAAGTCCGCGATTCAATCCGTTAAATTGCGCTCGCCTATCACTTGCAAGACGCTTTATGGCATTTGTTCTAAATGCTATGGCGCCGACCTTGGAAGAAACGAAGGAATCAAGCTTGGAGAAGCTGTTGGCGTTATCGCCGCGCAGTCAATCGGCGAGCCGGGCACTCAGCTTACATTGAGAACATTCCACACTGGAGGCGTCGCGGGAGTTGATATCACGCATGGTTTGCCGAGGGTTCAAGAGCTTTTTGAAGCGAGAATTCCGAAGGGACGCGCTCCTTTGGCGGAATCAGAAGGGATAATTGAAGAAATCGAAGACCAAGGGAATTTGAAAATAATTAAATTGAAAGCTTTGAAGCCGGGCAAAACGGCCAAGGGCGCGAAAAAGGCGAAAGAAAAATTAATTGAATATTCGATTCCGCGCGCCAACGCGATTTTCGTGAAAGTCGGGCAGACGGTTGAAAAAGGCGACCAGCTTTGCGAAGGCTCTGTTGAAATTAAAGAACTTTTCAATCTGAAAGGGCGCGAAGCGGTTGAAAGATACATCACAAACGAAGTCCAAAAAATTTACGTTTCCGAAGGCACGAACATCAGCGACAAGCATATTGAAATAGTCATAAAGAAAATGTTCTCTAGAGTTATGATTAAAGAAACCGGAGACACCGATTTTGTTACCGGCGAAGTGGTGGAGAAATCAAAATTCTTGGAAGCCAACCGCGACGCCAAACTTAAAGGAAAAGAACCGGCGCATGCCAAGCAATTACTGATGGGAATAACCAAGACCGCGCTTTCAACAGAAAGCTTCTTGTCTTCGGCGTCATTCCAAGAAACAGCAAGAGTTTTGGTGCTCGCGGCTTCGGAAGGAAGGATAGACCACTTGAGAGGATTGAAAGAAAACGTTATTATCGGCAGATTGATTCCGGCTGGCACGGGATTGCGGGACGATTTGACTAATAGCCAGGAAAGCGATTAATATAAGGTGAATATAAATTATGTCTGAAGAAACAAAGAATTACGAAATAGGCTTTTTGCTGAAATCTGAAGAAGACCGCAAGGTTATTTTTGGGGCTATTGAACGCGCCGGATTTAGCCTATTAAATGAAGGCCAGATTTTAAGCATAAAATTGGCGTATCCGATAAAGAAACAAAATTTCGCCCAGTTTGGCTATGCTTATTTTTCGGCGGAACCGGAAAAAGTGGAGGAATTTAAAAAGGATTTGAGCATGTCGCCAGCTGTTTTAAGGCTTACAATTTTCGCCAATCCGGTGATTAAATCAAAAGAAGACGAGGTTCGCGCCGAGAAGGCTTATTTTGAAAACGAAAAGCCGGCAGAAGCCCAAGAAACCCAACCAGTGAAAGAAAGAAGGCCGGCCGCGAAGCCCCAAAGAGCTGAAACTTTGACTAATGAAGATTTGGAAAAAAGATTAGAGGAAATACTGAAATAAAATTTCTAATTTCTAATATCTAATTTCTAAATAAATCCCAATGACCAAAATTTAAAACGTTTAGGATTTAGAAATTAGGATTTAGGATTTTAAACAATTATGGATTTAAACAAAGTTTTTGTTCTTGGCAGATTGACGGCAGACCCGCAATTAAGGTCTACCCCAACTGGCCAGCAAGTTACAAGTTTTGGCGTGGCGACAAACAGGGTTTGGAATGATAAAAGCGGAACTAAACAGCAAGAAGTAGAATTCCACAACGTGGTGCTTTGGGGCAGGCAAGCGGAAATAGTCACCCAGTTTTTAACCAAGGGAAGCATGATATTAGTGGAAGGCAGGTTAAGAACAAGAACTTGGCAAAATCAGCAGGGCCAGACAATGAGAACAACGGAAATTATCGGAGAAAAAATCCAGCTGGGGCCAAGGCCGGCGGGACAAGGTCCGCAAAAAGATTTTTCAGGCCAAACAAAAGAAGGTTTTTCTTCGCTGAAAAACGATTTGCCCGAAATAAATATTGATGAAGAAGAAATAACAGCGGAAGATCTTCCGTTTTGAGGAATTGGTATAAATTTTCAAGACAACGTTGTAGAAAATTTATTTACCAAACCTCAACCGAGCACATAATTTGCTCGTGATGATAATTTGAAACAAAAAATTTATTCAGAATAATCTAATTTCTATTTAAAAATATTATTAGCAAATTATGTGCTCGGTGCTCAATATTGTGGATAAATTTATTTCACTCAATATTGGGTTTCGCTCATAAATTTATACAATATTGGCATGCAATGTTTTTTCTGTTCGCAAAATTCAAAAACAATAGATTATAAAGAAATAGACGCCCTTAAACGGCTTGTTTCTTCGCAAGGCAAAATTATTGACCCGCGATACACCGGCGCGTGCGCCAAACATCAGAGGATGATAAGCAATGCCATTAAAAGAGCCAGAATAATGGGCCTCCTGCCGTTTGTAAAACGGTAAGAAAAAATTGACTTAAATAAATTCCAATATCCAATTTCAAAATTTGGGTATTGGTTTTTTTGTTGCTTTTAGTATAATTAGAGCAATTAGGTTAATTAGAATAATTTATAAAATAAAGCTATGGCTATAAAAAAAGAAATTGGCAAAACATTGGAAAAATAT
>JAKAFV010000053.1 GCA_021817915.1 bacterium
ATTCTTCAGCTGTGAGAGCCGGACAGTCTGATACTTCGTCATGGAATAGCGGTAACGGATATGCGGCTTCAACAGGCACGACTGGCGCTTCGTCAACAATCAGCTTTGCCACAACAACTTACTCTGCAGCTGACAGGAAAATTGACGGCGGTAGCTGGAGGTACTTGACTATCAAGAACACCACAGCTGTTGCTAACAATGACACCTTCCAGTTCTCAGTTAGCGCGTTGGGCAACATCTTGTTCAATGCGGACGAGGCTGACCTTGGTTACAGCGGAAACAGTGACACTGACTTGTCAGATACCATTTACGGCTTGTACGTAGACGGCATCCCGGCATTGTCCACTGTTACTGCTAAGACCTAACGTTTAGTCCTTTATGGATTAATCGCGCAAAAGACCCCGAAAGGGGTCTTTTGTTTTGCCTTCTTGCTTTTAGTTTTTTAAATAGTTAAAATTACATTTATGTTTAATGCTTTCAAAATTTCAAAGTTTTTTCTTTTTGCCGTCCCGTTAATGATAGTCATCGTGACATCTTCAACGCTTTTCCCTTTTATTGTCGGCAAATATGTTTATTTTAGAATTCTCATTAACTTGGCCTTTATTTTTTTCTTATTGGGTATTTTATCCAATCAAAATGGCGCGAATGAGATTATCGGCCGTTTTAAACCTTTAATAAAAAATCCGTTGGTAATCGCGGTTTCGGCTTTTATTTTTATTTTTTTATTGTCCGGTTTTTTTGGCGTTGACCCGCAAAGTTCTTTCTGGTCCAATTTTGAAAGAGGCGAGGGAGGCCTTCAGCTTCTCCATTTTTACATTTTTTTCGCGCTTTTAGCGCTCCTTTTTGACAAGGAAAAAGATTGGCAAACAATTTTTATAATGATGCTTATAGGCGGCGCCGGGATGGCGTTTTATGGCGCTTCGGCCGGCCTTAAATACATTGACGCGGAAATGATAACCCGGCCTACGGCGAATGGAGGCACAGAAGACGTCCTTTCGGGCAATGGCGGGCCGATATATCAACTTTTTAAGTGGGCTGCCATTGGGCCGTCGTTTTCAGACCCGGGATACCGTTTCCAAGGAACAATAGGCAATTCGGCTTATGTGGCGGCTTATGCGATTTTTATGCTTTTTTATGCCGCTTATCTTTTAATGTCAAAATACAGAAGGCGCCTGCTTTCTTTCGGCGCTTGGGTGTTGTGGGCGCTAATGGCGATCTTTTTTATGGTTTTTTTAGCGGCTGCCACCAGAGGCGCGTTTTTGGGGCTTATCGCCGCAACAGTTGCCTTTTTGGCTTATCTAGCTTTTTCTTCAAAGCGTTGGAGAAAATGGCTTATTGCCGCCGCTGTCATTTTAGTTGCTTTGGTTATTGTTTTAATTCAATTTAAAAACGCGCCTTTTATAAAAGCATCGCCGATTTCCAGAATTCTTGATATTTCTTTTACCGCTCAAACTTTTCAAGACAGGATAACTATTTGGAAAATGGCGATAGACGGTTTTAAAGAACGGCCGATTTTGGGCTGGGGGCCGGAAAATTTTCTTCAAGTTTTTGATCGTCATTTTAATCCGGAATATTTTGTTCCCGCGAAGGGATTCGGCTCTTGGTTTGACAGAGCGCATAATATTTATCTTGACTATCTTGCCGAAATCGGAATTTTGGGCTTGTTAAGCTATTTAGCGATATTTGCCATTTTCTATTATCTTCTTTTTAAGAAGACGCCAATTAATATTAATAGAAGTGAAAAAAATCAGCATAAATCAGAAGATGTCAGTGTTAATCAGCGCGGTACATTAATAAACGCTTTAATGTTTTCCATTCCCATAGCGTATCTTGTCCAGGGCATAGTTTTATTCGATGTCTCGCCAATATACTTAAATCTTTTCCTGGTTTTCGCTTTTGCTGTTTATAAGTTTGATATAAAATCTCAAAATGTATAAATTATTGTTAAAACAATTTATTATGGTCGCGCTTATTATCCTGGCTGTCCTTTCAATTGTTTTTGGCGCGGTTTTGCCGTGGGGAAAATCCCAACTGTATATTGACGCTTTAACGGATATGCAATCCGGAAAAACTTACACGACAGAGCAATTTGAAAGTCAAATGGGAAATATTTTTGATTTTTATTCGCCTATCGGGCAAGAAGAAATAGTTAAATTCTTCGGTTACGACATTTTGGGCGTTATCAGCCAGGCGGATTTTCCCGAATCGGCTTCGCGATTTTTAACCGGTTATATTGAAAAATATTATTTTAAGAATAATGTCCGCCATCTTATTCTTGGAGGGGCTTCGTATAAATATCTTTGGTATAGATTTCGCGCTGAAGAAGATTTTAAAAAATCCGAAGAATATTTCAAAAAAGCCTTTTCCATAGGCCCAAAGCTTCCACCGGTTTTATACGATTTATTTGAATTATACCGGTTAAAGGGGGACGATGAGAATATGAAAAAAATCGGGGAAGAAATACTTAAATATTGGCCGGAAGATGGAAGCGTTAAAAGTTTGATTAAATAGCGCGTTGCGCGTGAAATTGCCGCGGTTTTTTTCCTTAAAAGAATTGGAAGCTAATTATGAAAATTTTATTTATCGGTAGCGAGCTGAATAAATACGGGGGAATTCAGAAATACAATAGGCATCTTTTAAAAGCGCTTGAAGATTTAGGGCACGACGTTGTTTCGGTTGAGTTCAAAAGGCTTGATTTAATAAGCAAGGTTTTTTATAGCCTTAAATTTTTGTTTAAAAGCTTATTTTTCGCGCCGGATTTTACTATCTGCGCCAATATAAATTATTCTTCCCTTTGCTACGCGGCAAAAAAGATTTTTAACCGCGACTACTCTGTAACTTTATACGGGATTCAAGCTTTAGATATAAAACCTTTATATAGGGTTTTTTTAGAATCGGCAAAATTTATTAATGCGCCGTTTGAATGGACATTGCATAATGCCATAAAGCAAATGCCGTCTATGAAGGATAAAACTACAATTTTGCCGAATCCTATTATAGATGAAGAATTTTCCATTAAAAATAAGCCGGAATATCTATTAGGCCGCCATAAGCTTGGAGGCGCGAAAATAATTTATACAATTTCCCGCCTTTCTTCTTCGGAAAGAGACAATAAAGGGTATTGCCGGGTTATTGAGGCAATGCCATTGGTTTTAGAAAAGATACCGAATGCTAAATATGTGCTAGCGGGCGGAGGAGACGACAAGCCCTATGTGGAAGATTTGATATCAAAGAAGAATCTTAAAAATTCGGTAATTTTAGCGGGGCCGATTGAGGATAAAGAAATGGCGGATTATTATAATTTAGCCGACGTTTTTGTTTTCCCTTCAAAAGTAGAAGGTTTTCCGGCATTGGTTTTGCTGGAATCTCTTGCTTGCGGGGTGCCCGTTATTGGCGGCGACCAGGCTGGTTCAGACGAGTATCCCTGGAATGGCGAAGTTGGCTTGATAGTAAAAGCTGATTCTGTAAATGATATCGCGCTGGCTATAATAAAAATTCTTACCGGTGATGCGCCGCCAAAAATTTTAGACAGAAACCGCTTGCGGAAAATAATATTAGAAATTAATGGCAGGGAAGGCTATAAAAAATATTTGAATAATTTTATAAAGTTTATGTCGGCGGAATGAGA
>JAKAFV010000054.1 GCA_021817915.1 bacterium
ACAAAAAAATGGCCGTGAGAAATCAATTGCCTGGCAATAGTTCTTGAATTAGCGAGCCCCAAGCGAAAAACAACGTTAGCAAACTGCCTTTCAAGCGTTTCTATTATTGAATCGCCTATTCCTCCCGCGCCTTTTTTCTCCATCGCCTTGGCGACAATTTCGGAAAGCTGATTTTCTCTAAGCCCGTAGCTCGCTCTCATTCTTTGCTTTTCCATTAACTGGCCTCCAAATTCCGAAGGAGCTCTGCGCCTTTTAGCGCCATGCACTCCCGGACGGCTAGGCCTTCTCGTCATCGCGCATTTCGGCGAATTACAACGGTCCCCTTTTAAAAAGAGTTTCATTCCCAGCGACCTCTCAAGTTTTTCTTTTGATTTATTCATACGCTTCGCTTAAATGATACTAATCTACAAATCTTACTAATGATACGAATGAATACGAATTCGTATTATTCGTGGCATTCGCACGCATTCGCATATTGGTATTATGTTTTTTTCTCCATTTCGCTATATACCGTTCCCAAAACGCCATTGATAAATTTTCCCGAATTAGGCCCGCCGTAATTTTTCGCCAATTCTATCGCTTCATTTATGGCGACCTTCGCCGGAACTTCATCTCTGTCGGCGAACATCAACTCATAAAGCCCGATTCTTAAAACATTCCTGTCTATTATTGAAATTTGGCTTAACGGCCATTCCGGCGCGGCTTTTTCTATTATTTTATTCAGATTGTTGAAATTTTTTACTATGCCATCTACTATCTTCCAGACAAATTCAGTTTCATCTATTCCAGGCCCGAATTCCGCCAAATTCCGCTCCATCACCTTGGCCAAGTCCGTTTTTCGGCCATAAAAATCCCACTCATACAACGATTGAAGAACTATTGAACGAGCAAGGTGCCTGGTTGCCATAAATTATTTCTTCACTTTCAATTTCGGCTTTTTCAACACTCTCCCTTTATAATCTCCGCAATTTGAACAAAATCGATGAGGAATAATCGGCGAACCGCATTTTAAACACGCATGAATCTGCGAGGGCTTTAAAGCCAAATGCGACCGGCGCCGACCGGTCTTCGATCTTGTGTGATGTTTTGTAGGTACTCCTCCCATTTTCTTAAATTTCTAATATCTAATATCTAATTTCTAAACACGGTGTTTAGGATTTAGGTATTAGGATTTAGGATTTCTACTATTATATATTAATTTCCATCGGTTTCAAGCTTCCGGCGAGAAATTTGGAATGCTTCTTTATGTCATCGGTGATTATTCCGGTTCCGCGCACGACGCATGTTAAAGCGTCATCAACGACTGTCGCTTCCACCGCAATTTCCCTTTGAATCAAATTACTCATTCCTTTCAGCAAACTTCCGCCGCCGCAAAGGAAAACTCCATTTTTTAAAATATCTCCGACAAGCTCCGGCGGGGCTTTTTCTATGGTTTCTTTTATCGCTTCCACCACCGAACGCAAAGAGCGGTTTATCGCCATTCTGATATGGCCTCCTTTCACTATTACTTCCCGAGGCAAACCCGTCGCCATGTCTCTGCCACGAATAGATAATTCCAATTTTTCATCCATCGCTATGGCCGAACCTATTTTCATTTTAAGTTCTTCCGCCGTAGGCTCTCCTATCATCAATTTAAATTCGTCACGGACAAACTTGATTATATCGTCATTTAATTTGTCTCCGGCGATTTTCAAACTCCTTGAAATAACCACTCCGCCCATTGAAATAACGGCTATTTCTGTGGTTCCTCCGCCCATATCAACTATCATGCTGGCTGTCGGCTCATCCACCGGCAACCGCGCGCCCAAAGCCGCCGCCACAGGCTCTTCAACCAAATAAGCCTTCGCGGCTCCAGCTAAAAGAGCGGCGTCTTCAACCGACTTTCTTTCAACTTCCGTTAAATTAGTGGGAACGCCTATAACTACCCGAGAATAATTAAAAAATCTGTTGTTGTCAACCTTTTTCAAGAAATGCTTAAGAAGTTCCCTTGTTATTTCAAAATCGGAAATTACGCCGTTTATCAAAGGGCGGACTATTGAAATATGGGCCGGAGTGCGCCCCACCATTTTTTTAGCCTCTTCGCCGATAGCCAGAATCTGGCCGGTCTTGGTATTTACCGCCGTTAATGACGGCTCATTAAGTATAATTCCCCTGTCTTTAATATAGACCAAAGAGTTGGCAGTCCCCAAATCTATGCCTATGTCTTTTTTAAAATAATCTAATATCACAATTTTCAATTCTCAATTTACAATTATCAATCAAGTATCAATTTTACAATTTTCAAACGTTTGAAAATTAAATCATTTGAAAATTTATTGAAAATTGATAATTGAAAATTGGAAAATTATTCTGTTAATAAATCCACTAACTTTTCCTCATTCACTAGTTTTGTTTTGCTCTCATCCCTCCGCTTTAATTCCACTTTCTCTCCGGTTTTCTCGCTGACAACCAGCCTGTACGGAATACCTATCAAGTCGGCATCGGCAAATTTTTCTCCCGCGCTTAACCCTTCTCTGTCGTCATACAATACTTCAATATTGGCCTCCTGTAAAGCTTTATAAAGCTTTTCCGCCTTATCTTTTTCACCTTTCATTAAATTTATCAAATGAACTTTAAACGGCGCCACTGCCTCGGGCCAAATTATTCCCTTTTCGTCGTTGTATTTTTCAACTATCGTCGCCATTGTGCGGCCGACACCAATTCCATAGCAGCCCATGTAAAATGGCTTTTCTTTTCCGTCGGCGTCAACATAATTCGCGCCCTTCATTTTTTCTGAATAGTAATAGCCAAGTTGAAAAATATTACCTACTTCAACACCCCGCTTTTCAATTAATTTTCCATCGCCGTTGCGGCTTTCATATCCTTCTTTTGCTAAAGCAATATCGCCCTCAATATCAGGCTTATAATCCCTATCGATATTAACGTTCAATAAATCTTTATTTTTCTTATTGCTTCCGCCATAAGCATTCGCGATAGTCCGCAAAGAATCATCGGCGACTATTATAAGTTTAACTTTTTTATCCAGATTATTTTTTATTCCGACCGGAGAAATAAAACCCGGCTCGGAATTTATTTTTTCTTTTATCTCTTCACCTGTGGCGTGACGCAAATCAACGGCGCCGGTAAGATTTTTTACTTTCACTTCATTAACGTCAAAATCGCCCCTAATAATCGCCAAAATAAATCTTCCTTTTTCATCAACAAAAAGTACGTCTTTTATCTGTTGCCAAAGAGGCAATTTATGAAGATTAACGCCGTCTTCCATTGTCGCGCCCCGTTCGGCCGCGATTTCCTCAAGTGATTTTTGCTCTTCGTCTTTATTTTTAATTTCTTTTTCAAAAATGGCGATGTCTTCATGAGCGGCATAATTTCCTTTTTGGGCAACAAAATATTTGCTTTCGCCAATATCCGATTCGGCTATAAATTCATGGCAATAATCGCCGCCGATATATCCATTATCTGATTCCACTATCTCGGTTTTAAGCCCTAAACGCTCAAATATTTTAAGATAAACTTTTTTCATCTTTTCATATTCTATTTTAAAATCTTCCTCATTTTTATGAAAAGAATAAGCGTCTTTCATTATAAATTCGCG
>JAKAFV010000055.1 GCA_021817915.1 bacterium
TTGAGCCGGGATTCAACAATTTGCTTCTGGCAGCGGTCATTTTAACCTTCATAAACGCCATTATAAGGCCAATTATTAAGCTGATTTTTACCCCGATTATCTTTTTAACCTTCGGGCTGGGAGTTTTGATAGTAAATACATTAATGCTTTATTTACTTGACAAACTTTTGCCAAGTATTACCATAACAGGGATATTGCCGCTTTTTTACGCCACGCTGATTATCAGCGCGGTCAATCTTGTGGTTAATTTCTCGGCGAAAAGAATAGCGGGATGAATTTAAACTTATGTATCTCTCAATAGCTCAAATTATAGTTTCGGTAATTTTAATAGTTTTGATTTTGCTTCAGGAGCGCTCTTCGGGGCTTTCTGGAGTTTTTGGCGGAGGCGGAGGCGAATTTTATTCGCAAAGGCGCGGTCTGGAGCGCATAATTTTTATCGCCACCATCGTTTCGGCCATAGTCTTCGTTCTCTTGTCGGCCTTGAATCTGGTTGTATGAATTTTTTGATAAAGATTTTTAAAAGTTTCTCAAAAAAGGAGAGATTGCTGTTCGCGGTTTCCTTTTTGGCATTTCTATCGTCTTCCATAATTTGGACGGCGGGATTTTTTTCCCAGATAACGGTTTCGGCGGCGGTTTCCGGAGGGGAATATGTTGAAGGCGTTGTCGGCCAACCGAGTTTTATAAATCCGGTTTTATCTTCGCCAGGCGGAGCGGATAGCGATATTAACGAGTTGATTTTCAGCAAACTTTCTGATTTGTCGGACAGCGTTAAGATGAGCGATAATAAAAAAGTTTGGGATATTCGCTTGAAAGCCGACATTTTTTGGGATGATAAACAGCCGATAACCACTCAGGACATAGATTTTACGATAAAAAAAATCCAGAACAGCGATACGCAATCGCCCCTTGAATCAATGTGGCGCGGGGCCCAAACGGAAATTATAAGCAAATTAGAAATGAAGGTGGTGCTTTCAGAACCTTATTTCTTTTTCGATGAAACATTGAAAAATTTGATGATAATTCCGGCGCATCTTTTTGCCGATACTCCGGCGGCAAACATTAAAATTTCCGATTACAATCTTGAGCCAACAGGGAACGGACCTTTTAAATTCCAGTCTTTTAAAAAAGAAAAATCAGGGTTCATTTCGGAATATAAATTTGTTAAAAATGAAGCCTATTTCGGCAAAAAGCCGTATATTGAAAGCGTGGTTTTTAAGTTTTATAAAGATGAAAATGAATTAATAGGCGCTTTTAATTCCGGCGAAATAAGCGGTTTTGGCGGATTAAGCGCGAAAAATCTTGAAAAGGTAAGCTTAAACAACAAGGTTTTCAATTTAATGATGCCGAGATACTACGCGCTGTTCTTTAATTCTTACGCGCAGAAAAATTTGGCGTCAAAAAATGTTCGAATAGCGTTGGATTACGCCACGGACAAGAAAAAAATAGTAGATGAGGTTTTTAACGGCAGCGCGGTTATTGCCGACGGGCCGATAGTTTTAGGGATGAACGGCTATAATCTAGAAGCTTCTTCAAAGAGCGCTTTTTCTTTAGAAAAAGCGGCGAGCGTTTTGGACAACGATGGCTGGAAAATCGGCGCTGATGGAATCCGCGAAAAGGCAGTTAAAAAAGAGACTTCTAGATTGGAATTTAATTTAATTTCTCCGAGGGTTCAGTTTTTGGAAGATACGGCAAACATCATTGCTTCCGATTGGGCAAAAATAGGCGTTAAATTAAATGTTTTAGTAAAATCGTCAGAGGAAATAGATGAAATAATAAAAACCAGAAATTATGAAATGATAATTTTCGGCAACAGCTTTACGAGTTATAGCAATCCCGACCTGTCTTCTTTCTGGTATTCATCGCAGAAATTTTATCCCGGGCTTAACCTGTCCCTTTATGAAAATAAATCGGTTGATAATTTAATAGAAATTTCACGGGAAACAACAAGCGATTCAAAACGCCAGTCGTCTCTTTCAAGTTTGCAGTCTTTAATTGTCGGCGACCAGCCTGCGATTTTCCTTTTCTCGCCGGATTATACCTATGTTAGCAAACCGCAATTGGAAGGTTTTGAAGAAACTGAAATAAATTCCGCGAGCGACCGCTTTAAAGATATTGAAAATTGGTATATTAGAACGGCGAGAGTATTTAAATAAATTAGCGACTTGACTTTTTCTTATGGATATAGGAAAATATAAACAACTTGCCAAACTTATAAAGGATAATGAGGTTTATAAAGTTTATGATCTTCCTGAACTTAAAGACCTGGAAATTTCTTTAACCGAACTTAATCCTCATGAATCAACGACAGGGCATTCTCACGATGAATCCGATGAGGTCTATCTTTTTATTAAAGGCCAAGGAGCTATGGAAAACGGCTCGCAGACTATTGAAGTAAAAGCTGGCGATGTAGTTCCAGTCAAAGGAGGCGATTTTCATAGGGTTCATAATAAAAGCGAAGAAATCTTAAGTTTTTGGGCGATTTTTGAAAAGTATGAAGGACGAGGGAAATAGATAATTAGATAATTGGCGAATTAGATAATTGGATATTTATAAATTATGCCCCTCTGGCGAAACTGGCAGACGCGCACGCTTCAGGTGCGTGTGAGAGCAATCTCGTGGAGGTTCAAATCCTCTGGGGGGCACATAGTTAAAAATAAAAATATGCCCAGTAACACTACTTCAATGTTTTGCTTTTGAAAAAGCAGAAACGAAGCGGGTTGCCGGGTAAGAAAATTAAATTAAAAAATACTAATTTAGGCTAATCACGATTTATCGTGATTAAGTTGAAGTAGTGTCACTGGGTATGATGAGACAATCAGTCAGGCAATTAGCCAGGCAAAAATCAACAACAACACGGAGAAAAATCTACGCTCCAAGAAAAGAAAAAGAGATAGAAACGTCTAAAGGAGAGCCGGTATTGCGTTTTGCTACCTTGGGCGGGCTTGAAGAAGTCGGCCGTAACATGATGTTCTTCGAATACGAAGATGAAATTATTGTTTTGGACGCCGGTTTGCAATTTCCCGAAGAAGCAACGCCGGGAATAGATTACATTATTCCTAATGTTTCGTATCTTGAAGAAAGGAAAAATAAAGTTAAGGCGTTAATAATTACTCACGGTCACTACGACCACATCGGCGCCATCCCGCACATAATGGATAGAATCGGCAATCCGCCGGTTTTTACCGCCGCGATGACGAAAGAAATTATTTTGAGACGGCAGGAAGATTATCCGAAAGCGCCGAAAATAAATTTCGAAGTGGTTAAAGCGGGAGATATCCGCCAGCTTTCAAAAAATTTCAAAGCGGAATTTTACGGCGTTACCCATAACATTCCCGACGGCGTCGGAGTTATTTTAGACACGCCAATCGGCAAAATGGTTCATGGCGGAGAATTTAAATTTGATTATGACGCTGACGGCAAGCCGAAAAATTTAGATGTATGGGAAAAAATCGGTAAGCAAAAAGTTCATACTTTGTTTTTGGAATCAACCGGCGCGGAAGAGCCGGGCTATTCCATTTCT